>JBBRCM010000016.1:0-42783 GCA_038204855.1 Chitinophagales bacterium | reverse complement strand
AGAATCATCTAAATAAACCCTATTTACTCTATTGTAGTTGTAATTGAAATGCAGTATGCTTTTACCAAGGGTATAATCGGCACCAAAACCAATAAGACTGCTTTTATTTTTGATGGTATAGTCCGCATCATCTTTAAACTGCCCGGCATCTGAATCAGATTTATAGTCGCTTAACTGTGTGTTTGCCCGTGCAGAAAACTTATCGCCAATTTTCTGGCTGATATTGGCACGAAAAACATTTTCATCTATACCGTCTTTGTCAAAATTATCTATACCGGTTTGATATTGCGCTGTTGAAAAACCCTTGCTGTATAATTTACTATATTGAACATTGTAGCTTGTACTTTTTACAGTGCCATTAAGGCCAACAGAACCTTTGAAGGTATTATAACTGCCACCGGCAAGATTAGCTGTTACATTTACTTTTTTAGCTCCGCCTTTTTTGCTGATGATATTGATTACACCTGCAATAGCATCGCTGCCGTATAAGGTAGATTGGCTGCCTTTTAAAATTTCAATACGCTCCACCTGGTCAACTGAAATCAGGTTTAAATCGTAAGCACCACTAATACCCGATGCATCATAAACCGGCACGCCATCCAGCAATATCAAAGTCTTGCCAGCAGATGCTCCACGCATATATACATCCTGGTTGGTACCCAGCACATTGCTGCTGCCATTTACAATAATACCAGTCTGCGTGTTTAGTACTTCTGTTATAGATTTGCCGCTGTTTCGCTGCAATTGCTGCTGATCAATTACGGTAACTACTTTACCGGTTAATGATTGTTTGATGGGAAATTTCGTTGCAGTAATTACAACTTCATCTAAATTCTTTGTACCGTCTCCCGAATTGGTGGGGACAGTTTTTTGTGCGTACAACTGACTGCTGATTAATACAGCAGCCGCAATAAAAATTTTCTTTTTCATTTTTGAAAAAATTTTTTTTGTGACTGCTTCCTGGAAAAAAAGAGTTAGAAATATACTACTTCGCTAATGCTACGTAGTACTAAGTAAAAGCCCTTAAGCCGTTACATTTCCTGCCTTTCACCCGAAAGCTTTGAATGATTGTTAATGAACCGGGCAGGTCTTCTGGCTTGCAACACATTTCAAATACCTTCCCGTTTT
Organism: Chitinophagales bacterium; assembly: GCA_038204855.1. Lineage (GTDB taxonomy): Bacteria > Bacteroidota > Bacteroidia > Chitinophagales > Chitinophagaceae > Ferruginibacter. The sequence goes on along the minus strand of JBBRCM010000016.1, from coordinate 41,655 downwards.
AAACAGTGGTTTTGCAGTTTGAAATGTTACCCTTCTTCCGCCAAGGCAGATTTGGGGTGTTGCTTACAGCTACGGGGATAGCTCCTGATTTAAACAGGATTCCCTTTTAATTCCGACTTGAGATCGAAAACCAAATTCGCTGCAAATGTAAGTGGAAGCGGATGAATCATCCAAACAAAATATCTCCACATGGTATTGTGTAAAAAAAATTATCTTTAAAGCATGCAACCAAAAAGTAACAAGCTCAACCTATTTTCACTTACCATGCTGGTGATCGGTTTTGTAATTGGCATGGGTATTTTCAGAACTGCTGCTACAAGCGCTAAAGATGCTATTTCTCCTTCCGTTTATTTCAGCGCCTGGGCCATTGGGGGACTAGTGGCTTTATGTGGCGCATTAACGTATGCCGAGATTGGGAGCCGCTATCCGGTAACAGGTGGTTATTACAAAGTTTTTGCAAAAGCTTATCATCCGAGCATTGCCTTTGCTATTAACTGCATCATTCTGGTTAGCAATGCAGCCAGCATTAGTGGCGTTGCATTAATAGGCAGCGGTTATTTATTAAAATTATTTCCAGGCAACTGGACCGATATTGATAAAGCACTGGTAAGCTCTGCCGCCATCCTTGTTTTTTATCTCATTAATTTAAAAGGATTAAAGACCAGCTCCACTACACAGAATATTTTAATGATGATAAAAATAACCATGGTGGTGGTTTTAATATCGGCATTATTTTTTCCGGATAAATATGCGGTGAACGATGCTGCGAAAGCAGTTGCAACTCCTGAACATGCTTTTACCTGGATAGATTGGAGCAAAAGTCTTGGTCTTAGCCTGATTGCTGTATCCTTTACCTATGGTGGTTATCAGCAAACCATTAACCTCGGAAATGATGTACAAAACCCATCGAAAAATATACCCAGAGGTATTTTTATCGGCATCCTCATTATCATAGGATTGTACATGCTGGTTAACCTGAGTTATTTTAATGTAGTTGGCTTTAACCAGATGAAAGGCGAAAAAGAAATTGCTTATGTTGTTATAGAGAGAATTTTCGGCACCGGCGGCGCATCTGTATTTTCTGCCTTTCTTTTTTTGGGAGTGCTGGCTTATGTAAACGGATCGCTGCTGAGCAACCCTCGTGTAATGTATGCCATGGGCGAAGATGGAAGTTTACCAAAGATATTCGCCAGTTATAAAAAGGAGACGAATGTATCTACTTTTTCCCTGACCATTTTTTCAGCCTTGTGTATCGTTATCCTGTATTTTGCCCAGGAATTTGAAAAGATACTGACCTTCACTATTTTCCTGGATAGTTTTGGAATGATATTAAGCTGTGCAACAATTTTTTGGTTTCGCAAAAAAACAAAATACCTGAACGGAACAGGTATCTATCAAATGAAATTTTTCCCTTTGATGCCGGTAATTTTTATGGCGGCTTACCTTTTTGTGGCAGGCAGTATAACTATAGCCGATCCCAAGGCAGCATTAACCGGCCTGGCAGTACTGGCCGTTTTCGTTATTCTTTACTTCGTTTTAAGAAAAAAAAATAAGGCAGAACCGGAAAATTCATAAAACCATTATCCATTGGCAGTTTAGGGCTTTTTAAGACGGACTGATATTAGCTTACCGTTTGTACATTTGTTTTATACCTTTTACCTGCCAATGAATTATTTTTGCTGCATGCGCTGTAGAATTTTAACCCTTATAACTTTATTGATAGCTGCCTCAACTGCAAAAGCACAGGAAAAATGGAGTTTCCTCAAGTGTATTGAGTATGCCATGGCAAATAATATTTCCATAAAGCAAATTGACCTGCAGAGCAAAACAAGTGACCTTCAGTTAAAGCAAAGCAGGTATAGCCAGATACCAAGCCTTAACTTTAGTGGCGGGCCAAGTTTTAACAGCGGCCGCAGCCAGAACCCTACCACTTATACCCTAAGCACGCAAAGCTATTTATCAGCCAATGTGCAGTTGCAAAGCAGTGCCGAAATTTTTAACTGGTTCAGCAAACGCAATACCATTGCCGCCAACGAATGGGAGTTAAAAGCCGCCAGGGCAAATACTGATAAAGCAAAAAATGATATTGCCCTTACGGTTGCCAATGCTTATTTACAAATATTGCTGTCAATCGAGCAGCAGAATATTGCTACCGTTCAGTTGCAGCAGTCCAAGGCACAGTATGCAAACACCCGTAAATTGGTTGATGCAGGGAACCTGCCCGAACTGAATGCTGCAGAACTGGAAGCGCAGGTTGCGAGAGATAGTTCGAATGTTATTAGTGCCAAAGGAAGTGTAACGCAGAGTGTCCTGTCTTTAAAATCTTTGATGGCGATTGACGCCGCTGCGCCTTTTGAAATTGAAACGCCAGCGGTAGAAAAAATACCGGTAGAAAAAATTGCTGACCTGCAACCCGAATCTGTTTATGCGTTGGCTATTGCCAATTTGCCGCAACAAAAATATAATGATTTCAAAATTAAAGCGGCCGTAAAAACTTCGGCGGCGGCACGGGGAGCTTTATACCCTACTATCTCTGCTTTTGGAGGTTTAAACAGCAGGTATGTTAATTCAAAACAGCCGGTGTATGCCCTCACCGGAACCTATAGCAGTAATATTTTAAGCCCACAAGTAGTTGTTGGTGGCGTACCGTATAAAGTAAGCTCTGCTGATTATGTACTTACAGGCAAGGAGGGCACTCCCTTTTTTAAACAGTTGAATCAGAATTTCAGTCAGTCTGTAGGTTTAAGTTTAAGTGTTCCAATTTTTAATAGCTACAATGCCCGGACTAATTATGAAAGAAGCAAAATCAGTATTAAAAACCAGCAACTGCAGAAAGAGGCAGATGATCAAAAACTGAAGCAGGATATTTACCAGGCTTACAACGCTGCTGTGGTTGCACTTGAAAAATACAATGCCGGTAAAAAAGCCATTGAAGCTGCCGAACGCAGTTACTACTATGCACAAAAAAGATATGAAGCAGGGCTTACTGCAACATTTGAATTAATTACCAATCAGAACAACCTGTTTACTGTAAAACTGCAAAATGCATTGAACCAGTACGACTATGTTTTTAAAATGAAGGTGCTTGAATTTTACAGGGGACAGGGATTGAAGTTTTAGAAACCAAAGCCCAGGCCCCCTCTATCTCCCCCCAACGGGGGAGGAAATCTGGGAGATCGAAGCAAAGTATGTTGAAGAAATAATAAATGATTGAATTAATAAGCTGCCCAGGCGAGTTCCCTCTCCTTGGAAGAGGGGTTGGGGTGAGGTCGGCCGAATAAAGAGATATTGTACAAGAGTGCGACGCCAATGAAGCTGATAGTAGTAAAAAGGCCGGGCTCAAAAAAAATAAACAATGAGTAAATCGCTTAAATGGATTTTAATTGGATTGGGAGCTTTGGTAGTATTGCTGGTAATATTGTCAAAAGCCGGTGTATTTGGAAAAGATGAAGGATTAAAAGTTACTGCCGAAAAAGTACAGAAACGCAGCATCACAGAAATTGTAAATGCCAGCGGAAAAATTTATCCCGAGGATGAAGTAAAAGTGAGTCCGGATATAAGTGGTGTAATTACCGAGCTTACCGTACAGGAAGGCGATACGGTGAAACGTGGCCAGTTGCTGGCCCGCATTGATCCGGATGTTTATAATATACAACGCAGCCAGGCAGCTAGTGGCGTGGCACAATCGCAGGCGCAGGTTAGCAGTGTGCAGGCGCAGGTTAGCAATGCGCAGGCAGCGCTGGATGCATTGAATGCACAGATGGAACAGGCACAACGTGCTTACGACCGTTCTAAAAAATTGTTTGATGATAAAGTGATCAGCCGAAGCGAAATGGATGTGGCGGAGACAACTTTAAGAAGCGCCAGGGCAAATTATAATGCTGCAAAACAAGGCATACGCAGCACAGAGGCAAACGTACAAAGTGCCCGTGCAAATGTACAAACGGCGCAGGCAAGTTTGCAAAGGGCCAATAAAGATTTGAGCAGAACAACAATCATCGCACCAAGAGATGGAGTAGTTTCATTACTGAATGTAAAGAAGGGGGAAAGTGTATCGGGCAATAGTTTTACGGTGGGTACCGAAATTTTAAGGATTGCCGACATGAGTAAGATTGAGGTAAGGGTTGATGTTGGTGAAAATGACATTCCGAAAGTAAAGCTGGGCGATAGTGCATTAGTGGCGGTAGATGCTTACAGCGATCGCAAATTTAAAGGCATTGTAACACAAATTGCCAGCAGTAATAATGGTGCAGCGGCTCAAAATGCTTTATCAAATACCAGCAGTGATGTTACGCAATATAAAGTTTACATCCGTATTCTGGCGGAGAGTTATATGGATCTTTTAGGCAAAGGCACTTTCCCCTTTCGCCCGGGAATGAGCGCCAGCGCTGATATACAAACCAAAACACACGCCAATGTTTTAAGCGTTCCCATTAACGCCGTAACCACCCGTGATAAAAACGACAGCACAAAAAACAGCACTGTAAAGAAGAAAGATGAATCTGATGTAAAAGCAACCAACTCAAGAACTGATGAAGAACTGGAAGTTGTTTGTTTTATAATTGGCCAAGATGGGAAAGTAAGTAAAGTAAAGGTTAAAACTGACATACAGGATATAAACAACATTGAAATTACCGCAGGATTAAAAGAGGGCGATATGGTTGTAACCGGCCCTTATGAGGCTGTAAGCAAAACCCTTAAAGTAGGAAAAAAGGTTAAAGTGGTAGATAAAAAAGATTTGTTTGAAAAATAAGGATGCTGCTATAATAAAACAGATGTACCCTTACATAGCTTATCGCCGTCGGCTAATACAAAATCAATAAAAGATTTTTAATGATCAAAAAAATTGTGTTGTTCTTGAGCAGCCTGTTGCTGTCAGGCTTCCTGGTTTCTGCCCAAAAAACTACAACACTGAAAGTAATTATAAACTTTCCAAAGGCTGATACGTCTGCCAGTGTAACGTTGCAGCTATATCTTTTGCCTGATACTGTTTTAGTAAACAGTAAGGCTTCTAATAATGCTGTTACCAGTTTTACAGTCAACACATTTTCCAAATTTCTTCTCAGGTTAACTTCTGTTTCGTTTGAAAATACCAACAAGATTATAGCAGTAACCGATAAACCTATTGCAACAACCATAATTCTAAAAACAAAAAATACAACGCTGGGCGATGTAACGGTAGTTTCTAAAAAGCCGTTAATAAAACAGGAAGATGATAAAACAATTGTTGATGCAGAAGTACTGGCAAACAGCAGTACCAATGCCTACGAGGTTTTAGAGAAAACACCCGGCGCTATTGTTGACCAGGATGGAAATGTTTACTTAGCCAGCACAACCCCGGCTACCATTTTAATTAATGGCAGAGAGATGAAATTAAGCAGTGCCGATATTGCATCGCTGCTGAAAAGTTTACCGGCAGGCAGTGTTAGTAAAATTGAAATATTGAGAAACCCATCTGCTAAATACGATGCAGCAAGCAGCGGCGGCATGGTGAATATCATTTTAAAAAAGGGTGTAAAACTTGGCACAAATGGCAATGTGAATGTGGCTTATTTTCAGGGAGTGTATGCAACCAAAACGGCGGGTTTTAATATCAACAAAGGTTCAGAAAAAATAAACAGTTACCTCAACTACCAGTTTACCGACAGGAATAATTTTGAAGAATTGAATACAGACCGCCTGTTCCGAAAGGATTCTGGTTTAATTGTACAGCAATCTTACACCACATACCCAACCAGCAATAATTATCTGAATGGTGGAATTGATATTCAGTTAACTCCAAAGTTTAATGCAGCGTACGACCTGCGTACGAGTTATACAAATGGTAAAAGCTTTGCAGTAAGCGGAATCGACTTCAGCAAATATCCTTCGCCAGCGGTTCTTGCCAAAAATATTTCGGATATTAACAGTACCAACAAAACAACCTATCTCGGTAACAATATTTCGACAAAATATAAAATTGATTCGCTGGGCAGTGAATGGACCAGCCAGTTTGATTATAGTTATTATGGAAACCGGAACACCCAGTTTTATAAAAATAATTATTATATACAGCCAAAACCAATTGTTACTGGTGATGGAATCAATAACAGCGATAAAAATATTTTTCTGTTACAAACAGATCTTATACTCAAACAGCGCAAATCTTTAACGATTGAAGCCGGCTTTAAAGCTACGATCAGCAATAGCAAAAACACTTCAAACTACGTTAAGGATACCGGTAACAATATTCAGTTTGTAGATAATTTTCAAACAAATACATTTAAATACAAGGAAACAATAATTGCTGCATACGTGCAGGTTTCAAAAACATTTAACGGCTTTACTATAAAGCCGGGGCTAAGGTTGGAGATAACTGACATCAACGGCAAACAAACAATACCAAAAGACACTGCCTTATTGCTAAAGCGAACTGATCTTTTTCCGTACCTGTTTATTAAGCATAATCTTTTTAAAATGTTTGGAGCTACGCTAATCGGCAATGCCATCTATCGTAAAAGCATTAAGCGGCCTTATTATGAAGTGCTTAACCCATATCCAAAATTCATTGATCAAACGCTTTATGATGTTGGAAACCCAAAACTAAAACCTCAGTTTACAACCAACTACGAGATCAATGTAACTTTCGATAATATCCCTGTAATTGCATTGGGCTTTAACAATACAAGAGATATATTCAGCAATGTAAATTACCCAGGCCCTAATAATATTACTTACCGCACGTATGATAACCTGGGAAAGAATAAGGAGTTTTATGCAAAAGTGATTGGCGGTATTCCTCCCGGAAAAAAATACTTTTTTTATGTTGGTGCACTGTATAATTATAACCATTACAGTGGCTCTTTTGAGGGTCTCCCGCTGGATTATAAACGGGGTAGTTGGACTTTCTTTATGTTCCAGGAATTTAAAGCAACCCACACATTCACCGTTAACATGCAGGGTTTTTTACGAACCAGGGGATTACAAAATCTCTATGAGTTGAATACGTTTGGGGGCTTGTTTGTTTCGGCCAATAAAAGTATCTTAAAGAAAAAGGCGAATATTATTCTTTCAGTAAACGATCTGCTGCATACAAACCAAATATCATTCAGTTCGCAGCAGGGCACTGTAAATGTACAGGGCAAACGTGTTAACGATACAAGAAGACTGGGATTAACTTTCCGGTATAATTTTGGCATCAAGTCTAAAAACGAAAATAAAAAAGGTTTTGACGTGCCAGGCGACATTAATTAAATAGCTTCTCTGCAATAGCAACACTTTCCGGTTTGCCTACGTCAACTAATTTATCGCCACTATGATCGTAGCCGAGTATAACATGCTCTGCAGCTAGGTCAAGGTAACTGTCCATGATAGAAAATTTTCCTTTCTGCCTGATCAAAGAAAATATTTCGGGTTGAAAAATTACTACGCAGCTGTAAGCTTTTTCACGAAGTATGGGCTTTGTTGCTCCCCTTTTGGGGGAGGTTAGGTGGGGGCCTTTCTCTTCGCCCGTTTGCAAATTCTTCCAGCCGCACAAACGGCTGTCTTCATCAAATAATAATACCCTCGATGATTTTCTGTCGGTAACACCGAAGGTTAATAATGGTTTATGTTGCTGATGAAATGCAAACAGCTTATTTAGATCAAGGTCTGTCAGAATATCTACATTCAAAGAAATAAAAGGTTTGCCATTATCCAGCAAATGCCTTGCTTTCATTAAACCACCGCCGGTTTCCAGCACTTCGTCGCTTTCATCGCTGATGATAATATTGCTGCCCCAGCCATTATTTTCTTTGATAGCATCAATGATCTGTTGAGGAAAATGATGGATGTTTACAACTACATCGATAATACCATACTGTTGCAAGTATTCAATATTTCTTTGCAGGAGAGATTTGCCATTGACCAGCGCAAGGGCCTTAGGATGATTGTCGGTCCATGGTTTAAAGCGGGTGCCAAGCCCTGCAGAAAAGATTATTGCTGAACGGATGTTTTCCAATTTTCTTTGTTATTGTGATTCAAAATTATTTTTACTTTAAACTTATTTCTTAAATGCCTCGCCAATGCTTCTGCGCCATATACACTCCTATGCTGTCCGCCCGTGCAGCCAAAATTTATTATCAAATGGTCAAAGCCTCTTTTTATGTAATCTGCTACAGAAATATCAATAATACTATACACACTATTTAAAAATTCGGGCATTTTGGTTTGCTGCTCTAAAAAGTCCTTCACAGGTTTATCAAGGCCAGATAAATGTTTGTATTCATCAAACCTGCCGGGGTTGAGTATACCCCGCATATCAAAAACAAAACCGCCGCCGTTCCTGGTCTCATCTTTTGGGTAACCTGTTTTTATAAATGAAAAGCTATTGATGGTTACCAGCAGTGGCGTATCATCTGTTGCCTGTGTTGGCGTGAACTCCTGTATCACATTATCGCTGATGCATATCTCCAGTACTTTTTTAAACTCCGGTACAGCTATACCGATATTTTGGTTTTGTACAAACCATTTTAAATTTTGCAATGCCAATGGAATGCTGGTTAAAAAATGTGCTTTGCGTTCAAACAAACCTCTGAACCCGTAAGCACCCAACACCTGCAGCAAGCGTATCAATACATAGCCATTGTACTGGCTGCGGAAAGTATCTCTATCTATGGGTTCTTCCACCACTTTTTCAAAAGCCTCCATATAATCTTCCAGCAAATGCTGTTTCCAGTCATCCGGTAAATTTGCTTTTGCCTGCCATAATAAAGAAGCCACATCATATTGCGGAGCCCCCTTCATACCGCCCTGGTAATCGATAAAATGTACATTATCATCAGGAGTTACCATAATATTTCGGCTCTGAAAATCACGGAACATAAAATATTTATACTCGGTATGGCTCAGGTAATTACTCAGTGCCTCAAAATCATCAATTAGCTTTTGTTTATCGTAAGGCTGACGTAAGGCATCCAGAAAATAGTATTTGAAATACAGCAGATCGGCCATGATGGCCTGTTTACCAAAAGCACTATTGGTAAGGCATTTTTTATAATCCAATCCCTCGTGGCCTTTTACCTGAAGCAAGGCAAGCTGTTGCAAACTTTTTTTATACAGATCGTAAACAGTAGTTGTAAACCCACTTTCTTCTAACCTGTTTAAAAGCGAAACGTCCCCAAAATCTTCCTGCAAATAAATATCCTTATCGGTATTGATGCATAATATTTCCGGCACAGCCAGATTTTTCTTTTTAAAATGCTTAGAGAAGTAAATGAAGGATTCATTCTCTTTCAGGTTAGCACCGTATGTTGCAATAAAAGTTTTATCTGCAGTATGAATACGGAAATAATGCCGCTCACTGCCTGCCTGTGGCAGTTTATCAATAGCAGTAATGGCATCTTTGGAAAACTCTGCAAAAAGTTCTTTTATTTTATCTGTTATGGCGTGCATTAAAATATTTTACTGCGGTAAAAATAACTTAATTGGGCCAGCCCCCAAAAGCTGTTGCTGAAGTTTTTCAACTTATTTATATATATTCGTTAAAACTTAAACTAACACTGCAATTATGGAAACAACTGACACATTAAATAGCCAGCCTCCCATACCGGTATTTAAAGTAGACCCCATTATGGTTTTGATTTTTGGTATATTATCCTGCGGATTATACCTTATTTACTGGAACATTAAAGTTGCAGAAGTTTTTAACGCCGTAGCAGAAAAAGAAGTAATCTCGCAACCCATAGCCATTTTTGCAGGATGCTGTATGCCGGTTAACCTTTACTTTTATTACCTGGCAGGAAAAGAAGCTTTACCAATCGTGTATCAAAGAACCGGCGAACCTAACAAGGATCAATCTACATTATTATTAATTCTGGGTTTTCTTTTTCCGGTAGTAGCAGCAATGATCGTACAAGGTGATATCAACAAGCTATACAATTAATATAAAAAACAAGCGTAAAATATACGGGATCATTGGCGCATTAGCAACGCTGATAATTCCGTATATTTTTTTATTGAACAATGGTAATCATCATTTAGATACTGACCAGTCTTTTTGCCCGTTTAAAATGCTTACTGGTTTTCCCTGCCCCGGCTGCGGCATCACCAAATCGCTGGTATATTTTTATGAAGGCGATATGTACAAGAGTTTATACTACCATATTTTAGGGCCGTTTGTAATTGCATTTTGTGTAATAACTATAGCGGTGCTTGTAACCGAGTTAATTACAAAAAAGGAATATTTCAACAGTTGGCTTTATAACAGAAAGCTGGCTTACGGTTTAGGTATTTTTTTAGCTGTTTACCACATTATCAGGTTGGGTTATTTTGTTTACACCAATTCATGGAATACCATTATGGAGCAATCTATCTGGAAATAATAACGGTTGAGTCTTTTCTTCTCAACCGTCATTTGTAAATTATTCTCCCACCACTCCTTCCTTTCTCTTTCTGAATTTTTTTGGGTCGCTTCCATCCATCTGCACAATCGCCGGGTAAAACTTACCCAACACATCCACCAATGTCGTCTGGCTTTTCATTACTTCGTTAATGTCTTTGTAAGCAAATGGCGCTTCATCCAATCCTCCGCCAATTAATTTTACAGCATGATCTTTCAATACTGCTTTCAAGGCCTCATGGGTAATATTAGCCAAGGCTTTGGTGCGACTCATTTTTCTACCGGCACCATGGCTTGCAGAATTTAAAGAAGCAACTTCTCCTTTACCTTTTACAATAAATCCCGGTGCCGTCATACTGCCAGGAATAATACCCAGCACATCTTTATCCGCTGGTGTTGCGCCTTTACGATGTACAATCACTTCTTCGCCGTTGTACATTTCTTTCCAGGCAAAGTTGTGGTGGTTCTCCACCGTCGTCAATGGTTTTTCGCCAATGGCTTTTGCAATTTTTGCATGAATGGTATGGTGACAGGCACTTGCATAATCACCAGCCAGATTCATTGCCAACCAGTATTCCATGCCTTCTTCGGTGTCTAAATCTAACCAAGCCAAATGTTTGGCTTCTTTTGGCAACAAGGTTTTTTGCATGGCAATTTGTGTGTAGTGGTTGGCAATGTTTGCTCCCAAGCCACGGCTACCGCTATGGCTTAACAAACCAACATAGTTACCAATTGCCAAACCCATCGGATTGTCAGCATCGGTAATTGCTACTTTACCAAACTCCACAAAATGGTTACCGCTGCCACTTGTACCCAATTGCTTTAAGGCTTTGTGTTGCAATGGCCGCAGAAAATTAATTTCGCTGAATTCTTTTCTATCCAACACTTCGTGTTCTGTTCTTTCGCTAAACTCACGTCCGGCACCAAACAAGGTACTAGCAACTAATTCTCTTTGAAAATTAGCTTCTCTTTTTTTCAACTCCGTTGGATCAATAGCGAAAATGCTCAGGCACATTCTGCAACCGATATCCACACCAACCGCATAAGGAATGATGGCGTTCTTTGTTGCCAACACACCACCGATTGGCAAGCCATAACCCTGGTGTGCATCGGGCATTAAAGCACCGGCCACGGCCACAGGTAATTTAGTCGCAATCTGCATTTGCAGTAAGGCACCTTCTTCAATATGCTTGGCACCAAACACATTGTATTCCACACTTTTTTCATTTAGTGGAATTTCAGTTACTGCTTCTTCTTCAACCACAATTAATTTTTCTGCAATATTACCAAGCACTTCATCTGCCAAATAATTTTCAGGCGACGCCAATACATCTTTTAGTATCTGCAAAGCATCTTCCTCTGTGTGATGTTTAAAGTGTGTGCACATGATATGCATGGCCACACTCACTACTGGTCCTTCTTCGTAGCCAATAGCACGAATCTGTTTTCCGGTTAATTTTAATTTGCTCATTTTGTTAAAAACCCTGAAGGTCTGTTTAATTGTTTTAATTTTTGTAAATTGCAATAAATCATTGTTATGGCTTCTGCAATTGTTAAAACTAAAAAAAGTGTGCGTGCTAAACGCAAGCCAAAGGTTAAGCCTATGACCAGGTTAGAAATGGTTCAAAAAATGTTGGCCGACCAAAAAACAATTGGCGAAGCGCTGCAAAAAGGTATTCCATTAGAACAACTTGAAAAAACTCATGGCTATAAATTTGCACGCCTACCACATATATCGAATCACTGAAATTTTGTAACTTGCCAATACAATTTGCCACTATGCAACAGTCAGTAATAACACCCGAGTTTCAAAAGCGCACTGCCGAATACTTTGTTGAAAAGGCAAAGCAAGCCAAGGGTACTGGCAAAATGCTTGTTGCCCTTGAAATGAGTAACTATCTCAGAGAAGCCCGTCGGCATGGCTTATCTTTTGAAGAACTTGAAAAAGCAGGTTTCAAATTTGCAACACTACCAAACATACCAAATTAACGAACGTGCATTTTCATTCACTACAAGCCTTGGTTGTGAATACCAATGCTATTTCTACGACTTTAGTACTCCCTTTTCAGAATACCCTGACTTAGCTCCAAAAGTTTTTGGTTTCAACCTTGAATTGAAATACCAGCCACCGGAACTTGAAAAAATTGGCCTGGATAAACGAATCGCTGCAACAGTCGCTATCATACTAAAAGCTTTCCTCCATGAAAATGAAAATGTTGTTGTTTATATCTGCGACAACAGCGACAACCGTGAAAAAGCCCGTTTTCATAAATTTTACAATTGGTTTAAAATGTACAACGATGGCAGTATTGTTCAACTCCGGGGCGTTATCCATGCAGGCAATACCAATATTCTTAATGCACTGCTTATTCATAGAGACAATCCACAACTCAACGAATTTATAGACGCTTACGAAATCATTACCGGCATTTATACCAAACCAGATGATGAAGAACTTCAAAACATTTTGAATAATCCGGAATGGTGATTTTTTTATACCGGCTTTAGTTTTTTATGGCATCATCGTTGCGTCGCAATCCTTTCATCGGCAGGAATGGTATTTGGGTTTTGCGCTTTATACCCTAATTTCTTGAGAACAAACTGATTAATTTCATTATTTCCTCAACTTTTGTTGCCAACATCATGTTTGTTTTATGATAATAATCAATCATTATTCCTGATAGTTTGAAAACTACCTTTTCTGAAAAATAAGATGGAATATACCATAAACCACAACCGCTAATTCCTGTAGGGGTTGGGCTGATATTCATTTCGTTTTCCCCGACAAATGCGCTTCTTCTTTTACTAAATCCTAACAAGATATTTTGTGTGTCATTTATTCTTTGTTTCAAATAACTATTTTCGTCTTTCGATTTTGATATAAATACGAATGGTTCAGTTTTGATTCTTTTCATTTTATAATCAATTGAAGTTTTTGATATTGGAAAACCAACAATTAAATATTCTGTTTCATTCTCAATATTTTTATTAGAAAGGATATCTCTTTTGGAAATAAATTGATAGCTGTCTTTCAAAATTTCGACTGTTTCATTTTCCAGTTTTACCGCAGCAATATCAATACTATCATTTTGTCCTTTATTCATAACAACGGTACCTTTTACAAAATAAAATTTACCTGATATCATTACTCCAATTTTTATTAAGTTATTTTTCTGTTTTATACAATGTGCAGCGGTAATTAAATAATAATCGCCATCTCTAGAGAATAAAATACTGCTACCAAATGGCTTAGGCTTTTCAATGTTCCCATTTTGTATTATATAAAGCTGTGGAGTGTATTTCAAAATTTCCGAAGCTGCCGTTTCATACACGAGCTTCACATTCTCCTCTGGTGTAATAATTCTTTTCATATTATTGTTTGAAATTATTTTATTTCAATGATTTTTTTTAGCTGCTGTTGGGCTATTACTCGACGCTTCAATAAAAGCCCAATAAAGTTACCCAGTACAAGAGTGCGACGCCACTAAAGCTTAATAGCATTCCTAAAGCTAAGTACAAAAAAGAAAAAACATCCGGCACCGAAATGATGCCGGATGTTATTGTAGTTTCTGCCGAATTCGCCACAGGCGAATTCTTACGCCTGCTTCACAAAGATCTGCTTCAACTGCTCAAGCAATGAACCATTACCACTTACGCTGATCTCACCAATTTTGTCGGCAATCTTCTCCACGTATTCCATCTCTTTTAATTTCCACAACATGTTATTGTCTTCCATCAGTTTGGCAGTGTTAAGCAAACTACGGGTGCTGGCGGTTTCTTCCCTGCGCATGATGCTGTTGGCCTGTGCATTTTTTTCGGCTACCAGCACTTTGTTCATGATGTCTTTTACATCGCCTGGCAAAATGATATCCCTGATACCGAAACCATTTACAGCAACACCCAACTCTGCGGCAGCAGTTTTTACTGCATCCAGAATGAATGGAACGATGCCATCTTTCTTCTCCAGCAATTCATCAAAGCCCAGGCTACCAATGTACTCCCGCAATGCCAATTGAAAAGCCACATACAACTGGCGTTCGTAGTCCTTGTTCTGCAACAAAGCCTTTTCAATATCAGTTACCTTGTATTGAGCATAACCATTGATACGCTAAGCAGCTTTGTCTTTGGTCAGAATTTCCTGACCATTGATCTCCACCTGCTGCATACGGGTATCGGCTTTGCCAACTACAATGGTGATGTTGTTCTTCCACCAGTAATAAACACCGGCTGGCAATGTTTGTGCATATTTGCCATCAATGAACAATACTGCCTTCTCGTAGTTTTCTACAGTGTAGCTACGCACATAAGGCGCTACCAATTTATTCTGCAACACAGTACGGCTGATGTTTTCAGTAATGTCGATTTTGCTGATATCTGCTTTTACAAACTGGTAGTTGTTAACTGCATTATTCCAGAAAGCGTAACGGCCGGCAGTCAACACCTGCTTCAGCAAACCATCACGATACTGCAATACAATTTCATTATCGCTTACGTCAATCACATGCAGGGCATTGGCCAGTTCGGTATCCTGCAACAGGATGTTCATATCGGTTGCAGTATTGAAGGGTACAGTTACATCATAAATCATGATTTTTTCAGTACTCCAAAACCAGTAGTTACCTGGCTGCAGCATTTTTTTGTATTCGCCATTTTTAAAAACCAGGGCAACCTGGTAGGCGTAAATTTTTATTTGTTTCATTTTACTTTTTATTTTGCCACGGATTGCACGGATTAACACGGATGTGTTCGCCCGCAGAAATCGCAAATGGCGCTGATTAATTTGTTTCAAAAAAGGCGGTGGTTATCTGCCATCATTTTATTACGGAAGCCAATGCCGGTATTTTTTATTATTTCAGTTCTGCAATACGCTGCGGTAAAATATTTACCCCCGATAGCTATCGGGATGCTATTACCGAAGTGCCATACTTTATAATACTTTTTATCAACCTGCAGGTAACAACCCGATTGCCTGTATCCATGACCGCAGCGGCTTTCGCCGTTATGGTTCTTCAAAGGGCCAGCAAATAACCATGCCTTTGGTTTCAGCTTTTTAAAGAAGTGCTGAGCTTCTGTCAATGAAGCATCCTTATTGCTTTGCGTTTACCAGTTTCGCCATTCTTCACAGTCGAAGAAGTGGGAGTCGAACCCACATAATTGTCTGTTGCTCTACCACTGAGCTACCGTATTTTACCACGAAAGGGAATTGAACCCCTGACCCACAGGTTATGGAGGACATTGCGCTATCGCCGCAACAGCATACAGGTTGTTACTACTCCTGCACTATGGTGCTTTTTTAAAACACACATCAGGTTTGCTGCCGACAGACATATATCCTTTTCCGCGTTGGCGGAACTCTTCTGTTGATACAAATGCATCAACAATATTTTAATTCATCATTACTTCGGGTCGCCTGAAACCCATTACCTGCACTTGCGGTTGTATTGCTTCCTTTTCATCGGGGTTGGCAATTTCTGCTATCGTCATCGGTTTCAATATCAAATTATTAAATCCTAAATGATCACTCAGCCTTTGCGCTTTCTCAACTCCTAATTTCCCAAATTCATACTTCGCAATCAATCTTCCTTTGCGCATTAAAGCACTGTCAACCAGTGTGAGCGAATTATTGAAAGTGCAGATCAGTTGCACATTTAAAAAATCAGCCAGCAACCCATCCGAAATATTCTGCAGGTTCGATACCGATGCATTGTTATTCAGCTTCCTGTCCATGATCACATTCTCCGCATCTTCAATAATAAGTACGCTGTTTGGGTTACTCACCAGCAACTCAATAAAATCGGGGCTCGTAATATCTGCCCCCACATTGGGCGATACAAACAGCACTCTCTTTTTTATTTGGCCTATCAGGTAACGCAGGTACGTTGTTTTGCCAGTGCCGGGTAAACCGTGCAGCAACAAAATTCCTTTGTCCTTATCCTTGCTTAACCGTTTACAAATAGTATCACTAACAGGTTTAAAATCATCTTCGTAAAAAAGATCCAGGTCAAGCGCTGTGCGTTTCACTTCCAGTTGTTTCAATTCCAGTCCGGTTCTGCCACGGCTGATGAGATTGATCTCCAGCGGTTTTCTGCGTTGCCTTTCTTTAAACTTCTTCATCAGTCCGGTGCATTCGGCAATGAAATTATCCTGCTCACCGTTATGAAATATTTCGCAGTAATCGTTATCAAACTCTATCAGGCAGCTATTTTGCATCACCATAAAAGTTTCATCAAATACGTAGCGCCTTTTTTTACGGTCGTAATACCTGTATCCATGTACAGATTTTATAAGGTGCCTGAATGTAGTTTTGATCGCTTCAAATGCTTTTTCTCCATCAATATTATTTATATAATTCGCACTCGGTATTTGCCCAAAGCAATACAGGTACAGCGACTTGCCGCTTAAAAATCCATGATCAAAAACACTGTTGGCATTGCTCATTTTTTGATTGGTATTATTTTCCATTGTTGTTGTTTTTTATTTTTATAAATAAGGGTTTATCGCCAACCCTTCTTTCATTGCCCATACTTCCATATATTTTTTAGCTTCTTCGTTAATGGGTTTATTCATTTTTGCTTTTGCCTGTACTATTTTTTGTAAAGAAATATTTACTTCTATGGTTGCCATAATATCCAGCAATATGCCGCCTGAATATTTGCGCAACGAAAAAATGGCCGACCTTCCTTTGGCACAATAAAAAGCATAAGACCCTACGCAATGTTTCATGGCTTTTCCCTCTTCACTTAATTTTCTTGATTCTGTTAATTCTTCCATCACAACCACTTCCGATTTTTTTGCTGCCCTGTATCCTCCAATGCCGCTCGGTTTCCAAACCTGGTTGGCCCTGCTGCCGGCAAAACGGTTATGCCATGCATCGCTCTGCCGAAACAACGATTGCAATGTTCTTCCCTTTAAACTGTAATTGATATTCACTCTTCTTTCTTCCCTCACATAATCAATCAGCTCGGTTAATTTATTCAGGTTAAACATGCCTCCGTTTATTACCAGTTGTATAAAACCTTCCCAAAAAACTTCATCACTATATGGCTTTGTGCCAATCCAAGAGTAGGCAATTCTTTCCGCCAACCTGTCTTCTCCCTGTAAACCTTTTACCTGTGCCCACCTAAGCGCTTCTGTAACAGAAAATTTTGCTGCTGCACTTAAAAAATAATGCCCCATTTTTTGTGTAAAAGGAATTGGAATATTTTTCATCTCCCTCACTTTACCGCCATCACCCAGGTGTATCAACCATTCCAGGTGTTGCATGTTTTTTGTTTCGTACAAACCCTGGTATAAAAACTCAGGTACTTTATATTTACAAAAAAGATACGAAGCCAGTTCCTTTACCTGGGCAGCAGCTTGTTTTGCTACAGGCTTCCATTTAAACAGGTCTTTTTTCCAGCAGCTTCTGTACTGTACAATATTGCACAGCACCTGTATGCATGCTTCTTCGCCAACCAACGCAGTTTTTTCGTCGAGCCTTACCAATACATCTCTGAACAGCTTTCTGTCAGCAGCTTTTGCTTTTATTGAAAAATTGCTAAAGCATTCATTGATCTTCCATATCCTTCGGTCAGAAAATGAAAAGCTTAGATCTTCTCCCTGGTATAACTGTTCTATGATCTCTTCAAATTTTTTAAACCTTTTCCTGGAAAAATGTAAAGCCTGTGTAATCACGGCTTCCTGCTCTGCCGTTTTCAGCAATTGCTTTTCCCTTTCGCTTTTATGCTTCTTTGCCATGATAATTTATTTTTTAGCCGGCAGAAAATATTTTTCTGCGCTTGATTAAATTTCTTTTTACAGAGCTTTTACTTTTACTGTTTATCCCTTTCATTGTTATTTTTTTTATTTTTTATTAATCTTTTTTCTTCCTTTCTATTGCACTACTTTATTGGCACAGCTTGAGCTGGCAAAGGCATCAGGCTTGGCTTTAAAAGCAAAGCCCATTCCCATGATGTAACCCATCGCTTCTTTTAATGCATCATTACTTTTAAAGTTTGGGTTGGTGTTTATGTCTGCATGTACTTCCATATCTACCCCATAAGCAGTAAATATTTTACACAGCGCATAAGCCACATCAATACTTTTAGCAACTTCAGTAAGCATTCTTTGTTTAATGCTTATCTTTTGCAAAGTGGTTTCGTTATTGATGTACATAAAACCACCTTTACCTTTGCGGATGAAAACAATTACGGTTGCAAACTCTGTTTCCTTACCTTTCACCTGGCTATCGGTACCAATACATACTTTAAGCTGGTGCCCCATTTCTTTTTCCCGGAGTATGGCGGCTCTTACCTCATCCTCAATAGACTGATGTATTTTTTGTCCGTTTAGTTTTCTCCATTGCTGTTGATGTTCCATTGTTTCATGTTTTTATTTTTTTGTTCACCAGCTTTTGTTCCCTGATTGAACTTCGGTGGCGACGCTCCGTTCAACATTTGTTTTTCAATTGTTCATTTTTCATTTTCTATTTATTGCATCAGCACAAGGATTTGAACCCTGGCAAATAGTTTTGGAGACTATCATGCTACCGTTACATCATACTGACATTTTTTGTGGACGAAGCAGGACTCGAACCTACACTGTTGCGGCTTCAACGCAATGCTCTACCATTGGAGCTATTCGTCCATTTGTTTGACACAGATTTTTTGATTGATCTTTATTTCCTCATTATCGAATTCACCTGTTTCAAACAATTTGCGGAGAGTGTAAGAATCGAACTTACCTGAGTTTAACCTCAACCTCAGCTTAGCAAGCCGGTACAATACCTCTCTGTCAACTCTCCAAAAAAATACATGCGGATGAAGAAAGATTCGAACTTTCAACCTTAAGCTTAACAAGCTTCCGCTCTGCCGTTGAGCTATTCATCCGTTTGTTGGCCCGGTGAGACTCGAACTCACAACCCCCGGATTAAAAGTCCGGTGCATCTAAACCATTGAGCTACGAACCAATTTTTTTGTGATGACTGAAAGACTCGAACTTTCAACTTCTACCGTATCAGGGTAGCTCTCTGCCAATTGAGATAAATCATCTTTGTTGCCGCTATAAGATTCGAACTTACATTTGAAGCTGGCGCCGGTCCCGATTTTTATCGGGAAGACTTCTGAGTTAACCATTACTCTAAACCGCAATTTTACTGTTGGCTTAACAAGATTCGAACTTGTATCACTTCATTCGTAGTGAAGCATTCTGATCCGTTGAACTATAAGCCAATTTTTATTTAACCCTTACTATTAAACCAAAAAACTCTCTTCGTTTAGGTTGACCTGATTGGATTTGAACCAATAACCTTTTGCGTATAAGGCAACTGCTCTTAGCATTAAACTACAAGTCATTTTTTTGTTAGCCAGGTGAGATTCGAACTCACACTACATAGTTTCTGAAACTATTGCCTCTGCCGTTGGGCTACCAGCTATTGTTGTGCGACTTTCAGATTTGAACTGAAAACATCCATCTTATGTTTGCCTCTCAGAAAGAAAGGAAGATGACTATGTTGCCGTTACACCAAGCCGCATTAATTTTACAAACAGCTTTCAATCCTTCTGATCACTTCCTCATTCTAAATTCTTTGTCCCTTGCCTGCCTGCCGGTAGGCAGGTTCACTATTCCTTTGGTTGACTCCGGGGCTCGAACCCTGTTCTCCACATTCACAGAGTGGTACTTTACCAGATAAGCTAAAGCCAACGTTTGTTATTGAGATTGGATTCGAACCAATATCGACAGTTTCAGAAACCGGTATGCTGCCATTGCACCACTCAACAATCTGCGGTTCGTATGAGAGTCGAACTCATTGCCCCTGATAGACAATCAGAGATGTTAGCCGTTACACCAACGAACCGTTATAGCTGCAACAATCATGTTACAACTATGCTTTCACGGGTTTGTAGTCTGTACCGGATTCGAACCGGCATCATCAAGTAGAAAGCTTGATATCCTAAGCCTTTAGACGAACAGACCATGTATAGAAGACAGGATTCGAACCTGCAGCCTCTCCAGTCCAGGTGGAGTATCCGGCCAATCGGAATACTTCTATATTTTTTAATCAAAGAACTTTTTAGAAAAAGGCACCTCTGTTGCATCTCACAGAGGTTGCCTGTTTTCCTCCTTTCTGCAATACCTTACCTTATTTGAAATTCTGCTGGGTGAATAATTCCTATTACTGCATCATTTCTTCAACATCATTTTTTTCTCTTTTATCAAACACGCTGATGATTGCTTTGACCACCGACACTGCCATTATCATTTTCATGATAACCTCCATTTTTTAAGGGCATAAAAAAGCCCGGTCATTTTTTAATTTGACCGGGCTGTTCGTTTAGGTGTACTATACCTTTATCGTTCAAACCACGGTCGTATTTTATCACTATTATTCATTTTGCCAATCGCTGTAAACCCTGTTGTAGCCGGCACATAACAATAGCGTATGGGTAATGATGATAGTTCATTCCACATTGTAAATTGTTTATGTTGTAGCTGTTGCATTTGTTTTTTTATTAGCTGTCTGTTTAAATTTATTGCATAAAAAAAGCCTCGATTTTTTGTCGGGGCCTGTATTTGAATCAGTTGGTTTTGGTAAACTTATGATGCAGCATAACATGCTCCGCTATTGCCATAATCCCATTTCGGACTAAAACAATTCATCGCTTCAATATGTAGTTGTATGCGTAACATGTTTGTTGTTTTTAATTTTTTTTGCAATGCAAAGATGAATTTATTTTTTTGATACTTCCAAATATTTGTGAAGATTTTTTTAAAATAATTTTATAAGTGCAATTTTTACAAGGCTGAAAGTATAGAAAAATCAACCTTTTCAGGGAATAAAAATTATTTTTTACTAAACAATTTATTGGCCAATAATTGTATCATACTAACAGTAAAAAAGCCGGTTAACTAAATAAAAATTCTACATCTTCCTTACTTAGCTTTTTTATAAAGCCGGCATCTTCGGTTACCAGCTCATTGGCTATTTGTTTTTTTCGCTGTTGTAATTGTACTATTTTTTCTTCTACAGTGTCTTTGCAAATCATCTTGTATGCAAATATTTTTTTTGTTTGCCCAATTCGATGTGTCCGGTCTATGGCTTGTTGCTCTACGGCAGGGTTCCACCAGGGGTCAACAATATATACATAATCTGCAGCCGTAAGGTTAAGCCCTACACCACCTGCTTTCAGGCTTATCAAAAATACTTTTATGCTATCATCATTTTGAAAAATATTTACTGCTTCCTGTCGCTTTGCAGCAGGGGTACTACCATCAAGGTAACTGAAAGTAATTTTCTTTTGATTCAGTTCTTCTTTTATCAACTTCAGCATTTCTGTAAACTGGCTAAACACCAACAGCTTATGTGCACCGGTGTTTTCTTCCAGCTCTCTTACAAGCTCATCTATCTTAATACTTTTTTTAGTGGTTACTTCTTCGTCTTTTACCAACTGTGGGCTATCACATATCTGGCGAAGCCGAAGCAAACCTTCCAGCACATACATACCTGCTTTTGCCATACCATCTTCTGCTATTTTTTTCATCAGCATTTTACGATAATAGTTTTTATAATCATCATACACAGCTTGCTGTTCTTTACTCATCTGGCACCACAATATGGTTTCTGTTTTATCGGGTAAATCTTTTGCCACCTGTTCTTTTGTACGCCGCAATAAAAACGGATAAATCAATTGGCGCAGGGCTTTGCTTTTATCCGCATCATTATTTTTATCAATCGGGTTTGCAAATTCAGTTCTGTAAAATTCTTTGCTGCCCAGTACACCGGGATTAATGAAATTGAATTGTGCATACAAATCAAACGTATTGTTTTGTACCGGCGTGCCGCTTAGTACCAGCCTGTTTTTTGCTTTAAGCAACTGCACTGCTTTTGTTACCTGTGCATCAGGGTTTTTAATGGCCTGGCTTTCATCAAGTATTATATAATGCCAGTTAAATTTCAGCATCTGTTCCATATCATTTCTTACCAGGCCGTAGCTGGTAATAATAATGTCATAGTCTTCAAAATGTTCTTCGGTAAACTCACGGCTGGTGCCATAATAAACATGATATTTTAATTTAGGTGCAAATTTCTTCAACTCCGCTTCCCAATTATAAATTAACGATGTGGGGCATACCACCAGGTGTGTGCTGCCTTTGTATTTTTCTTTTAAAAATTGTAAGAATGTGATAGCCTGCAACGTTTTCCCCAGCCCCATGTCATCGGCCAGGCAACCACCCCAGCCCAGTTCATCCAGTGTCTGCATCCATTGAAAACCACTGAGTTGATACGGCCTTAGTTTTGCTTTTATATGCTTGCTGTGATTAATAAGTTGTATGTTTTCGATATTCTTCAGCTTTTGTTTTTTTGCTTCTATTTCTTTAAAAATTGCTTCGTCATCTATCTGTTCATGCAATTGATCTATCAATGTAAAATGCAGTTTACTTAAGCGAAGGCTTCCATCTTTTTGAGCTTCGCCCATTTTAAACAACATGCTGTATTGCTGCAACCACTCATCAGGTAATACGCCAAACGTACCATCGCCAAGGACTACAATATTCTGATTGCTGATGATGGCTTTTCTAATGTCTTTAAAAGGCACTTCCTCCTCACCAAAGCTTACTTTTATTTCCAGGTCAAACCAATCAATGCCGCTGCCGGTTTTCATTTCCCATTTTGGCTTGTTGGTATTGTACCGAAAGCGTTTCAGGTTTTCCATACCTTTTACCACAAAACCATTTTCCTGCATGTACCTAACTGTGTTTAAAAACCAATTCCCTTTCATCACTTCATTAAAGTGAACAAAGAAGAAATCGTTTTGGTATTGTTTGTTAAAGGAATCATGTAGTGGCCGAAGGGTTTCGAAGAACTGCTTTTCTTTACTGCTGTCTCTTTTCATAAGGAGCATAGAACCGTCTTCTTTTTGTGTAACAATATCTTCTGCATAGCTGCTGTAGTCAACCAGGTTATCGTTATACACAAATTGTGGCAGCAGCATTAAAAACTGTTCATTAAATTCTTTCAACAGCACTTGTGGCTGCATTTCGGCGTCGATGGTCTCTATTTCAAAGTTCTGTGGCAGCCTTACTTCATATCTTTCCTGCAGTGGTGCTATTATACTTTTAATGGCTTCTATTTTTTTGCTGGCAGGTATTTTTATAAAGGCATTACTAAACTGTTCCAGCACGGAAATATCTTCCAGATTTTTTAAAATATGAAATACATTATTAAGGTTAAAGAGGAAATTAAAATAGCTGTTAACTGTATCATTTTCTGTAGTGTGGGGCATATTTTGAAATACAGGTATCAGCCATATAGTAATAAATTTCTCATCGGCAGTCACTTCAAAAGACAGCTCAACTTCATTGCTGCTTATTTCTACTGGCTTACAATTTTTATTGCTGAAATTGCCTTCTTCTAACAAAAAAAAATTGTCGCTTTGAACAATATGCGGCCATAGTTTTTTAATGCAATCAATATAATAGGTTCGCAAATCCTTTGTTGTTGCGTCTCCCATTTGGTTAAACGGGTTGCTGTAATGGCTTACATAAGAATGGCCTTTTGATTTTAAAAAAGACACTAAGTTTTCATCTGATAATAGTAGCGCCAGGCTATACTGTTCATCTGATAATTGCCGCAGCAGGGGCAGGTTTGCCGCAGTATTAAGAGATAGTTTTTTTATATCTTTTTTACCCGCTCTGTTATATATTTTGGCAAGCTCCAACTCAAAGCTAATCCCAATGCGTTTACTTTTTAAATTAAGTACATAGCCAATTTCAAAATCAATGATTGTATTGTTTACTGGTAAAGGCCGTAACAAATACCCGCCAGCATTATTTTTTATTCTTAAAGATGCAGATAATTTTTTTAAGCCTTCTGTATCATCTGCTTTGTAAAATCCCAAAGGGGCTTTTAGCTGCAGGTGATTGTAATAGTCCACTGTAAAATCAAACAGCTTTGCTTCCTCATCATTCAGAGAAATGCCGTAAGGCTTTAAGAGGTCATTCTTTTGTTTTGTCCAGTCTTTAAACTGTAAAAAATAAGTATCTTTATTTTCTATAAGATGCTTATCAAAAGCTGCACGTACATGCTTGCACATACTGTATCCGTTGGCATTACTACAGGTACATCTGTAAGAATATGTTTGATCAGAATCGAATTTTATTTCGGGGCGAAAACTCTCATTTTTATTAACCTGAAATAAAAACTCCCAATGTCTTTTGGGTTCGTCAAAATTAACGGGACTAATCTTTTTTAAATCTGCCTGTATAGTATAATACATGCCAGAAAACCTTTGCAAAATATAACCATTAAGCGAACCAGAATGAACAAATGATTCCCACGCTGTACTATAATGCGTGGGCAGAAGGCTTATTACTTTTGCCTGCTCAGTATTTTTTCCGCTTGCCACTTGCATGACAAATCTTTCTTCTTCAACCTGGTTTACAATTAATAACAGTTGTTTTAGCTGCGGGATAGAGAAATTGAATTGTGTATGCATCAGATACAATGCAGCAGCAATACAATGTTTGCATTCAAAGTAAGTATCGTAAGCAGGGCAATCACATTCTTCGTCTATCATTTCATCTTCAGAGGCAAGCAGCACCGTGTATATAGAGTCATCGCTCTGGCTTGGCACTTCAAGGGTGTAGTCGTTGCCAGTTTTTTCAACCAGTGTTATTTCCTGATGATGGTTGAAAAAAATATCGGTTCCTTTTTTTAAAGCTTTTTTATCGTGCTGTTTGATAAATTCTGTGAGCAGCAGGGGTATTTCCATGTTAAAAATGTAAGGGGTAAAATTAGTGGAAATATAAACTGCTATGGAAATATTTCATCATTACTTGCTCACAAATAATCACCTCTTTTTATACATTATAATACTTGTAAGCGACTCGGCATTTCATTGTAGGTATTGCCTGCAAGTTGCCGCCCTGCTTTCTTTTTGTTGGTGCCGCCCCATTGTTTAAAGAAAAATAAAATTTCCTGTTCCTGGCATTGTTGCTTTATGTCCCAAACCCACCATTCTTCCATTGGCCTTGCTTTTCTACCACTTTCGCCACCAACAATAACCCAATCAATACCTGTCAGGTTTAAATTCATCAGTGGGCCAATTAATGGTTCACAGGAAAGAAATTTTGTTTTAGCATTTGTCTGTCTTAAAAAATCTATTCTTTCAGTCACTCTTTCATCCTCAACAGAAACACCCATCCAGATATTTTTTGTCCAGTTTAATTGTTCATGACTTTCAAACAGCCTATCTCCACGCTTTGTAAGTACCTGATAAGTATGCTGCGGGGTATCATTCATAACATGAAATACCTTTTTTATAAACTCAATAGGAACTTTCGGGTGAAATAAGTCACTCATCGAGTTCACAAAAACAATTTTTGGTTTTTTCCAATCATAAGGTGTCATTAGTGAATCTTCATGTGTTCTTATCTCAAAGCCGTCTTTATATTTGGCAATACCCATCGCCATTAAACGTTTTGTCATAACTTCTGCGTAACAAAATTTACAACCTGCTGAAATTTTATTACAACCTGTTGTAGGGTTCCAGGTCATTTCTGTCCATTCAATTGATGATTGTGCCATAGTTATTTTACTTTGATTTGGGCTGTGTTTTTAATTTTATGTAAATCAGAACTTATGAGTTTGAAGTCTATATTTATTTTACCTTCTTTTTCCAAATCTCTCAAAATGATATTAGCCTCTTTCATTAAAAACCCTTCATTTAAAGTATGCAGATATATCTCTTTATCACTTTTTAAATCACGATTTAAAATCTTCTTTCTTAACTCATTAACAAATATCTGCTTTTTTGATGGTGTATTGTACTCTTCAAAAAAGCCTGGTTGATTTAGATTTATTTTTTCATTGTCTATGTCAAAATTCGCTTCTCCTCTTAATTTATCATGTTTCCAACAAACGTGTAAAAATTTCTCGATTCCAAGAGTATGATTTGTACCAAATATCAGCCCATAAATCCCTGAAGGTTTCTTTATTGAAAAGGGAGCTAAAAAATATTCTTTGTTACTTGGTATCATTGATCTGTAATACGATAACACAATTCGATGTATATGATAATAACTTTCGCCCTCTAGGTCTTGTTTTGTAATTTTTAAATACTTATTAAATTCCTCTACCTCTGCAAACCTTTTTATATAAGAAGAAGAAATAAAGAATAGGAAATCTGTTTGTCTTAAATTAGTGAGTTTTGAAAAAATACTCTCAGTTATTTGCTTAATTCCATTTTGGTCCAAGAATAAAAAATTAGCAGTTAATTTCATTGATTCAAAATGCTTACCGAAAACAATTGAAAAGTCTTCATTATAATACTCAATATTGTACAAAGAGACATCCGTTATGAACTCAAGATTTTGAATCAATAAGTCGAATTTTTCTTTCTCAAATTCATTAATTATGACTTTAATATTTACGTTACTTTTTAGGATTAATTCTCGATTTTCATTTAGGACTTTTAAAATTCGCATCGGACTTCCATAGACACCATTAACGTCCTTTCCTTCACCAGCAAACAAATCAAATATTTGAATTTTATTCCAAATTATTTCTTTACGAGATATGAAAACAGGTAGCCATTCTTTAAAATAATCTTCGAAAATTTCTAACTTATCTATTGTCCCTTCATCAAAAGGCTTACGGAATAAATCTTTTCTTGCCATAACAATACAATTAGTTTGCATAAAGATATATTTTAATGCTCAAAACAACCTCCCCTGTTGCCCCGGCCGTTGAAACAACTTTGTATTCAAACTCCACTCCTCTGCATTCATGTTGTACAGCTTGCCATATTTTTTATACTGCTGTGCTACCATATCGGCAATGCTTCCTTCGCCTCTCATGCGAACGCCCCAGCGGGTATCGTTCACTTTGCCATCATGGCTTTGCTCAATCAAATGCCAAACCTTATCGGCATGGTTGGGAAAATTTTTATACAGCCAGTCGTGAAATAAAAATTTGATGGCGCCATTTAAACGGATGAAAGTATAAGCTGTAAAGGTTGCTCCATTATCTGCCGCCGCTTTCATAATGCGTTGCATTTCGTGTTCGTTCAGGCCAGGTATCATGGGGCCCATCATAATGCCCATGCGTACGCCGGCACTGCTTAACTCATTAATCACTTTTAATTTTTGTTTGGCCGTGGTGGTTCGTGGCTCCATACTGCGCCGCAGGTCTTCATTAAAAGAAGTGATGGAAACCATGGCAGATACAATTCCTTTCTTCGCCATTTCCTGCAACACATCTTTGTCTTTTAATATCCAGGAGTTTTTGGTGAGTATGCCAACAGGCTGGTTAAATTCGTTGCACACTTCCAGCAACCCTCTTGTCAGACGATACTTTTGTTCAGCAGGCTGATAACAATCTGTATTGCCACTTAGCATGATGGGTGTTCCTTCCCATTTGGGATGCATTAAAAATTTACGCAGTAGTTGGGGCGCATTTTTTTTGATCAGTATCTTTTGTTCAAAATCAAGCCCGGCGCTGTACCCCCAGTATTCATGCACATTACGGGCATAGCAGTAAATGCAGCCGTGCTCACAACCGGCATACGGATTCATGCTATAATTCATACCTACATCTTTGCTTTCTACTTTGTTTACAATAGTTTTTGATTGCATTTCGATATATTGCGTGGCAATATTGCTGGCTTCCCAATCATCAACTCCTTCAATATGTTCCTGCGTTTTTTCATCTTTTAAAAAGCGGTTTTTTGTATTGAATTGTGCACCCCGCCCTGCCCGGTATTGTATTTTTTCTTCCTGTTGAGTAGCGGATATTTTGTGGTGATCCTGTTGTAGTTTATTGTTTTCCATTGATTTTATTTTTATTTATTACACGAATTTGGGGGCACGAATTACACGAATTATTTTTGCCCCAGATTTCGCTGATACCGCAGATTTTTAAATACAGCTTGAATTTAAAGAGTTGAATAAAGATTTACTGTACAAGAAATCGACGCCATTAAAGTTTATAAAAGAAAAAATGCCGGGCTCAAAAAAACCTTTTCCTCTTTTCTCTACCGAGCCTGTCGAAGTATGTCCTCTAGCCAAACAATTCGCCCTGTTTTGTTGCCACGGGCAGGTTTTGAAATTCGAAACGCTTTGCTATCTGGTATTTTAATTCGCCAAGCGGTCTTTTTAATAACAACATACCATCGGCAATAAACCGCCCGGTAAAATGTTTGTGACTGTACTCCAGCCAGCCCTGTTCGTATTGCCAAGGCAATAATTTTCGGGCAATGGTGAGATGTGGTTCTAAAATAAAATGCGGTTTGTTCTCGTCGTTCAGTTTCATCAGCCGCTGCGTTTCGGTGCGTATTTGTTTTACCAGGGTTTGCAACGGCACCTTGGTTGTTATATTAATGTAGATGGTATGGCTGGGAAAACTTCCGTAATCCCTCAACTCAATTTTTACGGGTTGAAAGCCCATGGCAATGCTGTTTAAATGATTGATGATCTTTTCTTCCATCATTTCGTACTGCACATAATTTACCAGTGTAAGCTGCGGCTTGCCTCCCGAATGCTTTCGGGACGGTTCGGCCTTGTACTTTTCGTAAAACTCATTTTTAACGGCCATGATTTTATTTCGTAATTCTTCGTGCGGCGATAATAGGAGCAGGTACTCATGTATACGGTAGCCGGGCAGCACAGATCCCATTATTTCTTTCATAATTAAAAATATTTTGGTTGCTAAATTTGTTAGCTAATTATTTTAGCATAAATTTACTAAATAATTTGGTAATTAAAATTAATTTTTATGGAAGTAGAAAAGTTTTTTGGCAGCAGCTATAGCGGCAGCAAGGGTTTTAGCCAGCATAATGTAAACACAGCCAATGCTACAGGTTTTGGTGCTGCCGCCGATGACTATGCCGAACGGGGTATTGACCTGAACGAGCAGCTGATCAGGAATAAACCGGCAACTTTTTTTATGCGGGTGAGTGGTAACAGTATGATTAATGCCGGTATTTACGATGGCGATATTGTGATTGTGGACAGGAGCCTGAAACCCCAAAACGGTAAAATTGTAATTGCTGTTGTTGATGGCGATATGCTGATACGGCGGTACGAAAAAACGATGAACAGCCTGCGGTTAATTCCGGAAACGCCCAAACTATCGCCGATTGAAGTAAATGAATTTTGCGATTTTAAAATATGGGGTGTAGTAATTTATATTATACGGAATGTATGAAAGCCATTGTAGATTGTAACAGTTTTTATTGCAGTTGCGAACGGTTGTTCAGGCCAGGCCTGGATGATAAGCCCGTTGTAGTGCTCAGCAATAATGATGGCTGTATTATTTCACGAAGTGATGAAGCTAAAAAGCTGGGCGTAGAAATGGCAGGGCCCTATTTTTTGGCAAAGCCTTTAATTGAAAAACATGGTGTGGCTGCTTTTTCATCAAACTATAATTTGTATGGCGACCTTAGCTGGCGGGTGATGGAAACGCTGCGGATAATACTTGGAAAAGAGCAGGTGGAAGTATATTCTGTTGATGAGGCATTTTTAAATTTAGATGAGTTTGCCCAAAAAGATCTGCAGCAGGTGGCGCTGAATATCAGGGAGACAGTAGAACTGTGGACTGGCATAAAAGTCTCTGTAGGCGTGGCTCCCACTAAAGTACTATCAAAGGTAGCCAATCATCTTGCCAAAAAAAATAAAGAGGCAACGGCATGTGTAGTAGTACTGGATACGAAAGAAAAAATAAACAAGGCTTTGCAGGATACACCCATTGGCGAAGTATGGGGCGTGGGCAGGCAATATACCCAAAAACTAATGGAGATGAACGCTGTTTTTACGGCTTACGATCTTACCAAAAAAACAGAGGAATGGGCTAAAAAAAATTTAGGAGGCGTTGTGGGTATAAGGCTTATAAAAGAATTAAAAGGAGAGCATGCAAATGAAATAAAGGACCAGTTAGTGATAAAAAAAATGATTGCAACCACCCGTATGTTTGGCAGCCCGGTAAAAAATATTAGCGACATTAAAGAGGCAATAGCTACCTACACATCCAGAGCGGCAGAAAAATTAAGGAGGCAACAAAGTGCAGCAAGTACTATAAGCGTATTTGTTGTACCCAAAGAGCAAAGCCATAACGCACACTTCAGACATGGGCCCACCATAAGCAGTTATATAACATTGCCTGTTGCAACCTCGGCCACCAACGAATTAATTAAGCCTGCGGTAAAACTGGTAGATAAATTATATGAGCATGGCCGCATTTATAAAAAAGCAGGCGTAATGCTGAGCGGCATTGTACCAGATGCCACTATACAAGGCAATTTATTTATTGGTGAAAATAAAAATAACAGCCGGTTTTTAATGAGCATGCTGGATAATGTAAACTTTGCGATGCGTGACGATATGGTAAAATTTGCAGCCAGCGGTACAACCCGTAATTGGAAAATGCGCCAGGAATTGCGCAGCCCCCGATATACTACAAGATGGAATGAACTTTTTGAAGTGCATTAATCAAACAACCCTTTTTCATTTTCAATAAAAGTTGGTTTAATTAAATCAAGTCCCAGTTCTTTATTCATTTTATCAACCAGGTAAACGGTTAGTTCAGGCGATGTTGCTTCATCATGCATGTGCATGAAAAAATACAATTCTTCCATCCCCTTATCCAGCCAATATTTCATTCGTTTGATCCATTCATCTATTCTTGTATAATCAGTTGCATGCAAACTGTTACCAACATAACGTATGAATGTTTTTGGAACCGTAAGATGCATCTGTACACAATCTCTCCTGCCCGCAGTATCAGTAATTACTGCGCCAATATTGAGCGCAGCTAATTGACTAAAAAAATCTTCGGTTATATCCGGTTTAGCAAACCAATCGGGATGACGAACTTCCATAAAAAACTTCAGATCTTTCGGCAACGATTTTAAAAATTCAAACAGCTCGTTTTTTCTTTTGGGTGAAAATGTTTCACTTACCTGTATAAATATTGGCCCCCAGGTGTTCCCCAAAAGCAACAATACCTCTGAAGAATTCATTCATGATAAAATCTTTTCCTTTCAGGCTACCACGTTGTGTTAAACCCTGGTACATTTTAGGACAAAACTTGAAATCTTTGTTTGCTGCTTTTACTGCCCATTTTTTTATGCCTCACCATATACCTTATAATGGGTGGCATTAAGTTCTATACTATTATAATGCTGTACATAATGCTCCAAAAAGTCCTTTTCTTTTGCTTTTGGGGGATAAATTTTCCCAACCCACTCCGTTCTTCCCCATTTGGCACAACCAATATAAACTTTAGGTTTTTTTGCCGCATTACCTCTCAGTATTGTTTTATTAAATGCGGGGTCAGCCTTCAGGCTGAAATCGATCATATTTAAGTCTTGTTCCAGTACCCGTCCAAAATCCATAATGTAGCTGTTTTACTTAAGTAGCTAAAAGTAATCAGTTTTTTATAAATATAGGTTTCTATATAAGTTGATTTTCTTTTATCAGTCATATAAATTAATTTTTATTGGTAGAAGCAGAGAACAGGATAATAATTAATCTCATTTTCCGTTAATAAAATAACCAATATCCATTTTGGCACGGTTTTAATGCCATACTTATTATTAAAAAGAAAGAAAATGAAAAGTCAATTAAACTACAACTTTATGGCAACCATGCCAGATGAACTTAAGTTCAGCAAATTCACAACAGTTTCAGCTAAAAAGCCAAGGTATATTTACACCGAAGAAGACTTGGGAGAAGGCATACTGGACGTGGGTATATCATCATAACTGCAATTTTAATAATTCCATTACACCTGCCTGCCGTAAAGGGGGTAAAGGTTGGGGTAAATAAAAAACCCAATAGGTCTTAAATATTAAAAACCAGCAGCGAACAGATCAGCATCCTGCAACTCCTCTTTTCCTAAAATTGAATACCTGAAATCAGTTAATTTTGCCCCGCAAAGGAAAAAATTATGATTACAGAAAATGATAGAACGTGTGCTGTTATTGGTGCCGGTGTATCCGGCCTCGGTGCTGCAATACGGATGCGTAACAAGGGCTATAAAGTAACCGTTTACGAAGCCAATTCTTTTCCCGGTGGTAAATTATCTACAGAAACAAAAGACAGGTACCGGTTTGATATGGGGCCATCAGTTTTTACGATGCCTCAATATGTTGATGAACTTTTTATCCTTTCAGGAAAAAATCCACGTGAACATTTTAATTACATACCGCTTGACCCCGTTTACAAATATTTTTTTGAGGATGGAAGTATTTTAAATGCCTGGCATGGCAAAGAAAAATTTGCCGAACAGCTTGCTGCCAAAACAAAAGATAATAAAGAAGACATCATCAGGTATCTTGATAAAACAGAAACTATTTACAACCTTACCGATGAGGTTTTTCTAAAAAATTCATTGCATCGACTTAAAAACTTTTTTACCAGGCCGGTTGTAAAAGGCATTTTAAACTTTGGTAAGATCGGCGCTTTTGATACCATGAATGGCGCCAATCAAAAATCTTTTAAAGACTCAAGATTAGTGAAAATATTTAACCGGTATGCCACGTATAATGGCTCCAGTCCTTACTTATCGCCTGCCACACTAAATGTAATTTCCCATGTCGAAATTGTAAAAGGTGCCTTTTATCCCGTGGGCGGCATGGTAAGCATCACCAATGCATTAGTACAACTGGCAAAAGATATAGGCGTTGAATTTAAGTTCTCAACACCCGTAAAGGAAATTATAATTGAAAACAAAAAAATAAAAGCTGTAAGGACCGATCACGGGTTCCAGGATTTTGACATTGTTATCAGCAATATGGATGTGTACAACAGTTACAAAAAATTAATGCCCCATGTTAAAAGGCCGGCAAAGACTTTGGATCAGCCAAAATCGAGTTCGGGTATAATTTTTTACTGGGGAATTAAGAAAGAATTTAAGGAACTTGGTTTGCATAATATTCTTTTTGCAGAAAATTACGAAGATGAATTCAATACCATCTTTGCAAAAAAAGCAATCTACCACGACCCGACCATCTATTTAAACATCACCAGTAAACATACGCCAACTGATGCCCCTCCGGGATGCGAAAACTGGTTCTCCTTTATTAACGTGCCCAACAACCAGGGTCAGGATTGGGATATGTTTATTACAGAAGCCCGGGAGAATATGATCCTTAAAATAAACAGGATGTTGCAAACAGACATCAGGCCGCTCATTGAAAGCGAAATGGTTTTTGACCCCCGTGTTATTGAGGCCCGAACTTCCAGCGCTTTTGGCGCTATTTATGGCAATAGCTCTAATAACAAGTTTGCGGCTTTTTTGCGGCACGCAAACTTTTCAAAAGATATTAAAAACTTATACTTCTGCGGAGGCAGTGTTCACCCCGGGCCAAGCATTCCCTTATGCCTTTTATCTGCAAAAATAACAACCGGCCTCATTAACTAAAATTTAGAACAGGAGCAGCTATTTTAGACTAAATTTACATCGGAATTTTTCACACGTAACTAATTGCTTTTATACCTTCAATTGAATGTAACTTTTGCTGTGCTTGAGGCTTCCAGCATTATAAAAACATGACTAATCCGGCTATCATAGAAATAAAAGATCTCACTAAAATTTTTAAAAATGCCAGAGAACCGGCAGTGAACGGTATGTCATTTTCCATAAACCGAAACGAGATTTTTGGCCTGCTTGGCCCTAATGGTGCCGGCAAAACAACCACCATTTCCATCCTATGCGGCTTATTTTCGCCAACCAGCGGCAAAGTACTGATTGATGGAAAGGATTTACATACAGAATTATCATCCATCAAAAATATAGTTGGCATTGTGCCCCAGGATATTGCATTATACCCAACATTATCGGCACGTGAAAATTTAGCTTTTTATGGCAGCATGTATGGCCTGCACGGCAAAGTCCTGAAAGATAAAATTGAGACCTGGTTACAAAAACTGGGATTAACCGATGCATCAAAAAGAAAAGTATCTACTTATTCGGGTGGGATGAAGAGAAGGGTTAACCTGATTGCCGGTGTTTTGCATAATCCAAAAATTTTATTTTTAGATGAGCCAACCGTTGGTGTAGATGTGCAGAGCCGCAATGTAATCATTGAACACCTGAAGGAAATTAACGCAACCGGAACAACCATTATTTACACATCGCACCACATGGAGGAAGCACAGAATTTCTGTACCCGTGTTTCTATTATTGATCAGGGGAGAATTTTAATTGAAGGAACACCCGCTGAATTGATAAGAGATAATGCAGGCTCAACAAATCTCGAAAACGTTTTTTTAAATTTAACCAACCGCAAATTGAGAGACTGATGATGGTAAAACTATTGGCTACGGTTAAAAAAGAAACCTTACTACTCCTACGGGATAAAGTGGGGTTATCTATTTTATTCATAATGCCAATGGCACTGATATTTGTAATGACGTTGATACAGGACTCGGCTTTTAAAACGATGAATGAAAAAGGCATCCCCGTTATTTTTGTAAATAATGACAGAGATTCTTTAGGTTTTCAGATTGAACAAGGCCTGCGTAATAATACCCTTACTTCCTTTAGCGATAGTATTAACGGAATGCCCGCCACTGCCGAGATGGCGCTGAAAGCTGTTGGCGAAGGAAAATTTTTAATCGGTATTATTATTCCCCGTGGAGCAACTGAAGCCATTCGAAAAAATGTCAGTCATCTTGTTAGCGAAACTTTAAACGGTGCCGATTCTGCTAACCAAAAATTATTACAACTCCAAGACTCTGTAGAAATTACCATCTTGATTGACCCCGTTGCAAAACAATCTTTTTTAACTTCTGTTACCAGCAGCCTGCGTGAATTTATTTCGGAAGTAAAAACAAAAATTATGTTTCAAACCTTCTCCAGCCAGATTGCAGAAGTGATACCGGATAAAAAAAATGCGCCAAAAGATTCTTATACAAAATCACAAATAATCAGTTATAAAGAAATTTATGCCTCTAAAGCAGCAAATAAAATAGTGCCAAATGCTGTACAACATAATGTTCCGGCGTGGACCATTTTTGCCATG
This sequence comes from Chitinophagales bacterium, assembly GCA_038204855.1. Classification (GTDB taxonomy): domain Bacteria; phylum Bacteroidota; class Bacteroidia; order Chitinophagales; family Chitinophagaceae; genus Ferruginibacter. The sequence continues at coordinate 6,297 of JBBRCM010000016.1, read as the reverse complement.
TTCTTTATTGCCATCCCGCTTTCGGGCAGTATTTTAAAAGAAAAAAACGAAGGCAGCGTTTTTCGTTTGAATACGATGCCTACTCCGTATTTATTATTGGTTACCGGTAAAGTGGTTGTGTATGTTATGGTTTGCTTAATACAATTTATGCTGATGCTTTCGGTAGGTAAGATTTTTTTACCGATGCTGGGTTTGCCTATTTTGGTTTTAGGCAACAGCCTGTTGGGCATTTTTATCTTAACCCTGGCAACTGCTTTTGCTGCCACCGGCTATGGAGTAATGGTTGGCACATTGGCAACAACCGAGCACCAGGCAGCAATAATGGGGTCACTTTCCATACTTTTGTTATCGGCACTTGGAGGCATTTGGGTGCCTAGTTATGTTATGCCCGAAGTTATGCGTAACATCAGTGCCTGGTCGCCTTTAAACTGGTCGCTGGAGGGATTTTATAAATTATTTTTAAGAGGAGGGCATGTATCGGATATTTTACCGGATGCAATTAAATTACTGTTGTTCTTTTTTGCAACCATGGGCATCTCCTATTTTTTTAACAACAAAAAAAGAACCGTTTAAAATATGAGTGCAGAAAGCATTATTGGTGAAATAAAAAAGTATATCGAAAACAATATACTTGCCGAAGATATACGGATTGAAGCTGATACAAATTTAAAAGAAATTGGTATAGATTCTTTTTCAATTGTTGAGATCATCCTGTTCATCGAACGCAGGTTTGGCGTTGCAATACCCGATGAAAAACTGGTGCCTGATAATTTTAAAACCTTACAGGCGCTTGCTGCAACTGTGCTGGAACTGATGCCCAATGCATCTTAAAGATTGAATAAGCATGACTTCTTTTAATAAAACAAAACTTCCAAAAAAAATAATCCTGAGCGGGGCTGATTGTTTTCATCTCGTTCTGGATAAGCATGCCAAAAAAAACGGAGCTGGAGGCAATGTGATGCGGAAAGCATTTTATTTCAACAAAGCATTACCGTTTGAAAAAATAAACAGCATACTACAAAGTTCTCCGGTAATATACTGGCTTTGCAATATTAAACTTCGTCATGGCTATTTACTAGCCAAACCTTTCTGGAAATATACCGACAGCGGCAGGGAAATCATCCTGCGCCGGCATCAGTCAGCTAATGAAAATGAAATACCAGAAATTATTCTAACCAGGGATATCACGGTTGACTCTGACAGATTCATAGAAGCCGACCTGGTCTATTATCCCTCGGGAAGCTGCGCTTTTATTTTATCCTGGAACCATATACTGCTTGATGCAAAAGGCACCACATTGCTGTTTGAGCACCTGAACAATATATCCGAAAGCAAGCCTCATCGTTTTGATATTTTTTTTCCTGCAAAAGCAAAGAAAACAAGCATTATAACACATATACTAAACATGTACAAGGTTAAAAAATTTGTTCAAAATTCTTCAAAGCCTCCTGTAAGTTCTGTAATGTGTGCGGGTGCAAAACACAGCGATGATAAGACACTGAATAAAATAATTTCTTTTACAGCAGATGAAACCAAAACAATAAATACCCATGCAATCAAGGCAGGCTCACGCTTTGGCCCCACGTTGTATTTTATTGCCTGTTGCTCACATGTAATACATTATATCAACACAAAAAAAAATAAGGCCGGCGACTTGTGGCTTCCTGTTCCGTATGATGGCAGGCTTAAGGGAGCTGCAGGACCATTGATCTCAAACTGTGTTTCATTTTTATTTTATCGGATTAAAAAAGAAGAATTGACCAACCTGCCGCAAACGGTAAAATCGTTAAGCAACCAGATGAAGGCGCAGATTAAAGATGGCATTCCTCAAAAATATACCATGTTCCTCAACATGATGCGCCATATACCACTCTGGCTTTATTATTTCCTTATCAGTAAAACCGGCAAAGGAGTTTTCAGCAGTTTCCTGTACACTTCTACCGGCGATAATTTTAATGAACTGAAGTCTTTATTTGGCGAACCGCTGAGCAGGCTTACCATGACACCAGCTCTTACTTTTCCACCTGGCCTTACTTTTGTTTTTTTAAAACATGATGATGCTTTGGATATAAACATTGCCTACTCTCCCGAAATTATCAGTGATAATGAACTACTTTTAATTGAACAAAAATTAAAGGAAACCCTGTTTAGCAATTAAGAATGGAAACAATACTGCATACCGATATAGTTATTCTGGGCGGCGGCGCAGCCGGTATTGCCGCAGCCGTAGCTGCTGCACGTAAGGGTATGCAGGTAACATTGATTGAACGTAATGCCTATCTGGGCGGAAAAGCAACCGCTGCCGAAGTAGGAACAGTATGCGGATTATACCGCTTCAGTAAAAATGAAAGATCGGCATACATAGTAAATGGTTTTGCAAAAGAGTTTGCCGAAAAACTAAAGACCGATTCACAAACTTCGCCACTCTTTAGTTCTGAAGGGGTACATTATTTACCTTATAATGTTGAAGTTTTTAAAAACATTGCACTCAATCTTATCAATGAACATAAAATTATCGTTTACTTTAATGCAGTACTGGAGCATGTTGCTGTTGAAGATAAGATGCTTAAATCGGTTTACATAATTGCTTCCGGAAACCCCGTCACCATTCAATTGAAGGCACTTATTGATTGTTCGGGCGACAGCATCATCAGCGAAGTTGCTGGTTTGCCTTTAATAAAAAGCGACAATTACCAGGCTGCTGCGCAGGTGTTTACCATGCAGGGCGTTCAAGAAAAAAACGAATCGAAGCTGGGCATGATTATGATGAAGGCGTTAAGACTGGCAATCGATAATAATATCCTGGGCGATTTTTACGACCGGGTGTATATTGTTCAGGGTTCATTAAAAGACAACACAGTTAGTTTAAAAATCGGCATACCGCTGGCTGTTACTTATGCCCCCGGAAATTTACAAGAGTTAAGAACTGTTGCGTTGGGTTTTGTTGAAAACCTCGCTGCTTTTCTTATAAAAAATGTGGAAGCTTTTAAAAATGCAGTTATACAGCATATTGCGGCCGAAGTAGGAATAAGAATAGGTCTGCGAAGTACCGGAAAATACATTTTACAGGAAGCAGATGTTTTAAGCTGCAGAAAATTTGATGATGCCATTGCCAATGCAACCTGGCCCATTGAAATATGGCAACAAAACAGGCGTGCCACCATGCGTTATTTTAAACTGGATGATTATTACCAAATACCGGCAGGCTGTTTACAGTCTGCAACGCTTGATAATTTATTTTTTGCCGGCCGTAATATTTCTGCAACAGATGGAGCCATTGCCAGCGCACGTGTTATGGGTATTTGCCTGCAAACCGGTTATGCTGCCGGATGCATTGCTGCCGCCGCAGCATCATCTGTTTCCCTTGCAGATGCGGTAAGCCAAATTCAAACCGATCAATTATAAGTATTTTTGCAGCATGAAAGCATTGCCTGTTTATGAAATACTGAAAGAAGCTGCACAGCAATGGCCCAACAGTCCTGCTGTTTATGATGATTATGGCATGATCAGTTTTCAGCAACTTTTTACAGAAGCTGAGGCATTACGTTTGCAATTAATTGGTTTGGGAATTAAAGAAGGCATGGGAATTGGTGTAATGGCGGCTAATGGAAGAAATTTTATTATAGGGATCTTTGCTGCCGTTGGCACCGGCGCCACTGTAATGCCGATGTCGCCGCAGTTAAAGGCTGTCGAAATTGATGAAATTTTAGAGCAAGCAAAACTTCATGCAATAATAGATGACAGATCATCCATTCAGCCTTTGGATAGTATTGAAAAAGTGATACCCATGCAACAGGGTTCTTTCCGTTTTGCCTTTACGCATGTTGATGTATCGGTTACCTTCGCTCCCTTTGTAAATCAGCCAGCTTTTATACGCTTTACTTCCGGCACTACCGGAAAATCAAAAGGTGTAATTGTTTCACATCAATCAGTATTAGACAGGGTAAATGGCACTAACAATGGATTGAAGCTTGGGCCTGGCGATACCGTTATATGGGTGTTGCCCATGGCTTATCATTTTATGGTTTCAATTATTTTGTATGTAAAATTTGGCGCAGCCATAGCAATTGCAAAAGATTTTCTGGCAAAAAATATTATTGAAATTACAAACCGGCGTAAGGGAACTTTGTTATATGCCTCTCCGGTGCAGATAAGGCTGCTGGCCAATGATGCAGGCAATGAGCTGATGCCCTCGCTAAAAAAAGTGATTTCAACATCTGCAGCCATAGCAATTGATGTTTGTAAAACTTTTAAACAAAGATTTGCTATTGACGTGAGCCAGGCTTATGGTATTATAGAAATTGGATTGCCGATATTAAATTATATAAAATCGGCCGAGCATCCCGAAGCTGTAGGTTATGCTTTGCCGGGTTATACGGTTGACATACTCGATGAAAATAATAACCCGATGCCGGATGGAAGTATTGGTAACCTGGGAATAAAAGGCCCGGGCATGTTTGATGCTTACCTTTTACCACCCACATTGAGTAGAGATGTTTTAAAGAAAGGATATTTTTTAACGGCCGATTATGCATCTAAAACCAAAGATGGTTTAATTAAAATTGAAGGCCGTTCTAAATCGGTTATCAATATTTCCGGCTTAAAAGTATTTCCCGAAGAAGTGGAAGCGGTACTTGAAATGATACCTGAAATTAAGCAGGCACGAATCAGCAGCAGCCCACATCCCTTACTGGGACAGATTATTGAAGCCGAAGTTGTTTTACACGATGGTACTGAAATTGATGTGGAAGATGTTTTAACCTGGTGTAAAAAAAGACTTTCGGCTTTTAAAGCACCGCAGCGGTTAAAAATTGTGGAATCGTTGCCGATGACGGGAAGTGGGAAACTGCAACGGCATTAAGGTTTTGTAGTTTGTGATTTGTAGTTGGTGCTTTTCAACTTCTCATAAATTACAATATTCATCAGTACCAACAGCATGCCGTAAAATGCATCTTCAAAAGGAATGGTATAAATTCTGATGCCCAGGTTTTTTGAATCGTTGTACAATACAACCGGTATTGCAGTAAGAAATCCATTAACAATTAAAAAGGGAATTAAACAGATAGCGTAGGATATTAAAAACGACAATGCATCAAAGCTTTTGAAATGCTTTCGCAGTGCATAAATTAACAGGATAAATGCCCCGGTGAAAATGAATGTCCAGCTTGTATAATACTTCTCAGCATACATTACCCCTGTTACAAACAAAGCCACGGCCAAAGCTATTAAAAACAGGTCTGCAATTTTTTTATTTGCAAGATTCGGAAAATAACTTCTTACACATGCATAAATAAAAATGCAGCAATAAGGCACTACGAAAAAGAAAAGCACCTCTTCAAGCGGCAGGTTATATAGCTTGATGCCTGTGATGTATGCTTCGTTAAAATGCCATACCCCTTTTTCAGTAAAGTAAATATCCCAAACTATATAAAGCAGTGCCGGAATGACCATTGCCGGAAAAACATACTTCCAGCTTTTATAAAAGGCTACTTTTTTATCGAAACTTAAAGCAAATGGGCCTGCAAGGGCAGCTGCAAGTATGAGGAAATATGTATAGTGAGGATTCAAAGTTTCATCTTGATAAAAGTTGTCGGAGTTGTCATTTTGAGCTTGTCGAAATACCCACACTAAAATTATTAGGCAGTTTCAACTGAAACTTTTTCAGCAACTTCAACCTTTGCGTTTCTTCTTTTATCATCTTTCACCTTATCCCAGTATTTTTTTGCTACCCATAAAAACCCAAAACTCTCTCCATGCTGTTTATCAAGATGCTTATGGTGCATTTTATGCGCCCAGCGGATAGTGCGTACATAGCTGCTATTGGTCCTGGTAAACCATTTGAGCCGTTGGTGGATGATAACATCGTGTACTAAAAAATAAGCGATGCCGTATAAGGTAAGGCCTGCGCCAATTGAAACTGACCAATAAGCCTGGTATATAACACCCAGCATAATAAACAGCCAGCTTGGTATTGCAAAAATCAGGAAGAACGCATCGTTTTTTTCAAATAACCCAGGCACTTTTTGATGATGATCTTTGTGAAGCATCCACAAAAAACCGTGCATCACAAACCGATGAATGCACCAGGTAAGGCCTTCCATTAAAACGAAAGTTGCCAGCACTATTGCTATGTATAAAATCCAGTTCATTTAAATATTTATAGGTATAGGCGTTTAGCTATCCCTTATTTGTGATTAATCTTATTGGTTTATTGTCTACCATTTTCTTCACTAATAAATCAAACATTGTATTCATACTGTTTCGTCTGTTGTAGCGATAATGATACTCGTCAAGATA
>JBBRCM010000015.1:0-47554 GCA_038204855.1 Chitinophagales bacterium | reverse complement strand
CGTGAAGGTCTCCCTTCATACGGCTCTTATTATCCAATCATGCTTTTATTCCTATCTTCCAATGATAAAACAACAGTGGGTTTTCAGCTTGTATCAAGTGATATTTCTTATACAATTTCTTCTTGCTGCATATCTTATATGTGTTCTTCATCCACTTTCGGATTAGTTCATTCAGATAATAAAATACGCCCTGTGCTTCATCCTTGTTAAACAATGAGTAATAATTAATCCAGCCCCGTATTTTAGGATTGAGCCTCTGTGCAAACCATTCTAATTTTTGTGTGTTCCATTGCGTAGGCAGTACTGTTTTTATTACTGTTCTGATATTTGTTTTAGCTGCATTACAGATAGCAGCTCCAAACACCAATAACCGTTTTGCTCCACCGAATTTTGATTTAATAGTTCTTGGTTGAAAACTATAACTTAAAAATGTGAAGCTTTCATTATCATGTCGCTCATTGCGCTGATAGTTTTTGCAATACACAATCTTTGTCTTTTCAGGATGCAGTTCCAATTCATATTCCTGCATTCTAATTTTCAGTTTTTCCAGTAACTTTTCGGCTTCTTCCTTACTGCTGCAATGAATCACAATATCGTCTGCATAGCGTTCAAACGGGTTTTGAGGATACACTTCATCCATCCATTTGTCAAAACCACGATGTAGATACAGATTAGCAAGCAATGGGCTTATCACACCCCCTTGTGGTGTACCTTTTGTTCTTGCCATTATGCTTTTATCTTCCTGTTCTACTCCTGCTTTGAGCCAACGTTCTGCATACAACAGCACCCACTTTTCTGTAGTATGTTGCTGTATTTGTTGCAGTATGATCTCATGGCTGATGTTGTCAAAGAACCCTTTTATATCTACATCTAACACCCATGCATATTTGGTACAGTTGGTCTGACATTGTTTAATTGCATCATGTGCACTTCTGCCAGGCCTGTAGCCAAAAGAGCTTGAATGAAAAATTGTTTCTAATGAAGGCTCTAAGTAATCTTTTACTACTCCTTGTGCAATGCGGTCGCCTACCGTAGGTATCCCCAACGGTCTTTTTCCACCTTGCTTTTTAGGAATAAATACCGTTCGTACGGGTGGCGGAAAATAACTACCTGATGTCATACGATTCCAAATTTTGTACAGGTTATCTTTCAGATTTTCATTGAACATGTCAATACGCTGTTTGTCTATTCCTGCACTTCCATCTTTGGCAATAACTTTCAGGTAGCTGTTGTACACCATCTGCTTACTAATAGGTAATGACTTTGTCATTTTCTCTTACAATCCTCCCATTGTTTTAATGGTTGTGATAAAATACTTTTTCCGTTTTCAGGCGAGTCTCCACTCATAGCCTTGCGCATCGCCGTGGGACTCGCCACTTTTAAGTTGAGCTGCTCAAATCCAAATCCTCTAACTCCTACTAGTGCAGATACGCAGGACAGCAATAAGAGCGTTGGCGTATCCGTACCAAATAATACTGTAACGAATTATTTCGCTCCTTTGCCCCGCAGGTGTTCCCCTAATCAATTTGCAAGCCTACCGCTACAACAACAAATGTCCCGTTTGGTTTTTACCCAACGAGAACCATGCTCTCACCAATTGTTACCTAAGGTAAATAAGTCAAAACTCTAATTGGGGGAAATAATAGACTACGAATTGAGTTTATGAAATTGGGCATACAAATATTATCTTCGGCTTATGGCAAAACATCAACCATTTGATATAGAAATTGATAAACTTACAAGGTCAATCGAAAATGCTATTTCAGGAGATAACTTCAAAACTGAAGTTATTGAACTGACTTTAGCTGACATTAGAAAATTAAAAAAAGTAGATTGGCTTTTTGATTGGAAAACAGAAGCTAAATCTATCGACAAAAAGGTTTATAAACTTGTAATTGTTGAAAATCCGAACATTATTCAAGGCCTAATAAGTCTGCAGGACCGTGGTGATCATATTTTTATGCCACTTATTGAGAGCAGTAAATTTAACCGCAGCAGCAAAAAGGTTTATTTGGGGGTTCCCGGCAATCTCGTAGCTTTTGGTTATAAAGCTTCTTTTGAAAAAGGCTATGGTGGGTATGTTTCTTTTGAAAGTAAAAGCAAATTGAAAGAACACTATAAAAAAACATTAGGTGCCGACTCTCTCTTTGCCAACTTCATGGCTATCGATACAAAAGCAGCAGCTAAACTTGTTGAGCAATATTTCTCAAAAAAATTGTACCTTTAAATAATCATAAAGGAGCCAAAAAATATTGATTTTTTCACTACAGGAAGACAGCCTTCTGAGCAGGATTTTATGCGAATAAGCGAATGGATAAAAAAAGATAAGCAAAGAAAAGCAGTATGAAAAAAAATTAAACTACCTGCAAAACAAAAGCAGTTAGCTTAATATGTAGCTTATTAAATTTGAGACATGAATAATATGCTTGAAATAAATGAAAAGAAAATTCCGGCTGTTCGTATTGATTCTTCATTAGATACGTACGATAATGTTATACTTTTTCCTGACAAGTTTGCCAAGGCTAATGAGCAACTTAAGAAATCAGGTTTCCCAAATTAATTGATAAAAAACGCAGCCGGTAACAAGAGTCTACTTCGTTTCCTATTCCAGGTCTTTATCTCAAAAAATTAACAACCACGTTGTATTAGTGAGGAAACGATAATATTTGTGTCAATTACCATTTTTTGCATTTTCCCTAACGATTTTTACTTCATTGGTTATTTCATCCATGTTCATTTTGGAGATGCCGTATTCTTCAGCAAGTTCCAGGCACTTGCTTAAATTTTGTCGTGTCAGTTCTTTGCTGATAAGTTCACTAAAATCTGTAAAAGTTAACTTCTCTTACTTTAAGCCAAACTTATTATATTCGATATCAGATATAGAAACATTTAGTGGTCGCATAATCTTTGATGTTTACTAAAATTTAAGAAAAATAGTTCAAATCAAAGTATTGTCAACGGCAGGCATTTATCGTTCCCAGAAAAAAACACTTCGCTTCTTCCGCAATTACATGAGCCCGCTCGCAGCCAATGATGCACGTCCTCGCAGAGTCCTGCGGACGGTAAACAACAATGCTACTGCGAGTTTACACCCTCATATCATCAGCCTGCCAATCGGATATTGATTTCTTTATTTCATCTGCCGTTAGTTTTTGAGAGAGCGCTTTCTTCAGTAATATTTTAAATTCTGCATCATCTGCAAAACGCAGTGCAGCAATCTGTGAAAAAGTCAATTGCTTTTCAATTTCAACTGCCGGCTTGCCAAATAATTCAAAATACCTTAACCGGAATTCGAGGCGAACAATCCTGTCCTGGTTACCCAAAGCATAATGCTGCCGCAGCATAATTGCCAGGTACAATACAGCGGATGATATAATTGCAAACAGCAGCCATGCAAGCTGATCAGTTTTGGAATGATACCCGTTCCAGAACCCTGCGATAGAAAACGCTGTCATCACCGGTAAAAAAATAAAATGATGAGGAGGATAATACTTTCTATAGTTTTTATAATTCTGCTTCATAAAATTAGCAGGGCAAATAATGAACCAGAAAAGTCAGGTTGTATTGCCCATTACATGCTCGTAGCCAAAAATAATACGAATAATTTATATCCTGACTTTTTTTACGCCTCAGATAAAACTGTATAAAAAAATACACACCTGCCACAATGCTAATTTCTCTTTTACCGGTTTGTTTCATATTTTCTTACCTGTTTGTACCAATTCTGTAACAAAAGGATGCTTTTATTTAATTCTAAAACTGGGAACGATATTTGAAACATGGCTGTAAAACATATCATTATGAGCAGCATTGATAAAAATCAGCCGGAAGAAAATCGCAACGACATTATGGGTACAGAAGCAATTGAAAAAGTAAAGCAACTGGTTGAAAAAGCCGGCACCTGCTTTTTTTGCACAAGTATTAAAGCAGGCCAGCCGTTTTTAACACGGCCAATGGCTGCACAAAAAACGGATGAGGAAGGCAATATTTATTTCCTAAGTGCAGTAGATAGCACCCACAATGCAGAAATTGAGCAGGACCCCATGGTGCAACTTCTTTTCCAGGGTTCATCCTACGATTCTTTTTTAAACATTTATGGCGAAGCCTCCATTAGCAGAGATAAAGCAACGATAGCATCATTGTGGAACCCGATGATGAAAACCTGGTTTACTGAAGGAGAAGATGACCCTAGGATAACTGTAATAAAAGTGGCAGCAACCGAAGGATATTACTGGGATACCAAGCATGGTATGCTGGTATCGTTTATTAAACGGTTGGCCGGGACGGCTGCAGGCGTTACACTAGATGACTCCATACAAGGAACTATCAGTATATAATAAACCCTTTGAAGCAAGCAATGGATTATATTAAACACAACCTGTGAATAATATAATCCATTGCTACAATTATATAACTAATAAGACCATAACAAACCCATCTTTGCCCGATGAAAAACCTTACGATTTTTTTTGCCTTGTGCATTGTTGCTTTATCATCGTGTAAAGCTCACAAGGAAAGAACTGTTAAAATAAGAAAACAGCCGCCACAACGGCAACAGCCAAAAGCAATAGAGTACCAGTTTGCAAAAGCCAAAGAATGGTTGCTTGCCAATAAAGCCGATAGCAATAAAGTTGCCATTGCATTGGGAGTAAACAGAACCGATAAGGCAGGCTTTGCACAGATGGATACGGTGATCATACCCACAGATATGAGCGGGGATATTGCGTACTATATGCATTTCCCATTGACTGTACCCTACCTGGACACTGTTGATAAGATCATCTTTTTCAGTTACCCAACACAGACATTTGGCGCCTACGAGAATGGTGTTTTAGTTTATACCGGCCCCACCAATATGGGCCGAAAAAAAGATCCTACTCCAACCGGGCTTTTTTTTTCTAACTGGAAAGCAGAAAAAACAATCAGCACCGTTAATGATGAGTGGGAGCTGTTATGGAATTTTAATATCGCAAACAAGGATGGTGTTGGCTGGCATCAATACAGCCTGCCAGGTTATCCTGCATCACACTCCTGCCTGCGACTGCAGGAAAAAGACGCACGTTACCTGTATACCTTGGCCGATCAATGGGAGTTAGAAGGCACCGATAAAATTCTTGCAAACGGAACACCCGTAATCGTTTTTGCCAGTTATAATTTTGATGTACCAAAACCCTGGTTGCAGTTGGTGAGCAACCCACATGCACTTGATATTAGCGAAGCCGACATTCAAAAACAAACCATGCCTTACCTTGATAAAATACTTGCTGAACAAACAAAAAGAGAAACTGTGCAGGCTGATAAAGAATAAATAATTATTACTGCATTTTATTTTTCTTAATTCGGCACTTCCACTAAAGTCCAGTTTTTTGTGCGGCGGTTCCAGAGTATACTGTAATCTTTACCATGCATCAATTTAAAGGTTCTAAAACCATTAAAGTATGGAAGTTTTAGCCATCCATATTGATAAATCTCAAAACGAAATAAAAAAGGCTCTCCGACTTTTATTTCTACAGGCTGGTAAGTTTTTCCATCATCACTCAGATTAAAGGTTTCTGTTTTTGCGCTCTGTACGGACAGGCTTATCCAGCTTGGGTCGTCAGCAGGTGGCAGGTTTGTATTGCCCTGTCCATTTGTATTTCCGCCATTATTCCCTCCCTGATTGACTCCATTATTGCCATTCGGATTGGTTGGCGGAATGTTGCCCTGGTTGCCATTTGTATTGCCGTTTGTTCTACCAGGCACTTCTGCCTTCGCAGTATTCCATCCTCTTGTTATAGCTGCAAGCCTGTCTCTCTTACCGGGATGTGTTTCACTAGCCTGGTCACTTGCAATGGCATTCATGGCAGCCAACGACTCGTTAATAGTAGCACCCAACTTCTCCATCACGTATCCAGAAAATGCATCTGCTTCAATCTCTTTGGGTGGTGTGCTTCCCTGACCGCTGATAACATGGTTATAATAGTGATGACCCATTTCGTGCGCCAATACGCTGACGGAAGCCCATTTGGTAGCTGCATAAGCATCAATATCTTCTAAAAAATTATTATCGTAAATGATATAACGCACATTGCGGATGATAGTTGCGTAAGCATTGCGGATGCCGTTCTGTTCACGCACACTAAAATTCTCTTTCCAGTTGATGCTGTCAAGCATATTATTCAAAATATCTTTTGCTTCATAAACAGAAGCAAAATTTGATTTGAAGAGGGAACGGGGCGGTACTTTAAAACCGCAACCGGTTATTTTTTGTGCCTGCGAAGAAATAGACATGGCAAGCAGCAGCAAAAGGAAAAGTTTTTTCATTTTTTTATTTTTTTATAACAGCTTATTAAATTTAAGGTACAACATATTTTATGCCGGAATATTTTTTAATGAATTCTTATAAGCTTAGCCTGTTATAAAGCACCCTATGCTTTTAGTTTTATTTTATGATGATTTGCAGTAATTTTAATGAGCTTAGATATTGCAATCGATTTAAGTACATTTTAGTATGCAACTGCTTTCGCAAATAAATATTCAGCGTTCACAAGACAATACCGTTATACAATTGCTACAGGGCGACCTGAGTGCCATACCTACAGAACATGCTGTAGATATACTGGCGATGTCTGCCTTTCCGGGAACTTATATTGCTTTAACCGGCAGCCTCATTGATGCGCTTGATGATAGAGGACTAAATGTAGAAGCATTGGCAGAAGAAAAAGAAGTGGATTTGCGGAAACAACTTGATTGCTGGCTCAGCAAACCGCTATCGGCAGCCGATCAGCAAAAATTTAATTTTAAAAGAATACTGTGTTTTGAGCCCGGTGAGAAAATAAAAGAGCCGGAAGAAGTGGTGGGCGATATTTTTCGCTGTATCAACACGTTTGCTTTTGATGAGGATAAAAACGACCTGGCCATGCCTATTATTGCAACGGGTTATCAAAAAATACCCATGCAGAAAATATTGCCTGCATTGTTGAAGGCAGCATGTTTCTGGCTGCAGAACGGACTGCCGGTTAAATCTTTAAAGCTCGTAGTTTACCGTAATGAGCAGGCAGAAGAGGCCCTGCCCATATTTGAAACATTTAAAAACGCGATGCAGGAAGCGGCCCCTCCCCCAAGAGAAAGAAGCGCCGGGACAAAAGACGAGTCGGCAGAACAAATAATGCCGCAAGACTTAGACATTGAAAAAGAAATTGATGACAGTCCGGTTAACATACCGGAAGCTGAGCCGACTAAACAAGGGTATGACTATTTTTTAAGTTACGCTCATGTTCACTCAAAAAATGTACAATACTTTGTTGATGAGTTGAAAACTAAAAACAAAGCGCTGAATATTTTTTATGATAAAGACAGCATACCGCCCGGAGGCTTGTGGATACAGCAAATATCAGCCGCCATACAAAAAGCGGATAAAGTACTGATATTTCTTTCACCCGATTATGATAAATCGCCGGTTTGCTGGGATGAATTTCAATGTGCCAAACTGATGGAGTATAACCGGAAGAAAAGCATTATTCAAACCATTTACCTGTATGGACATAAAGAAACTGAAATGCCTTTGATAATGGGCATTTACAGTTATATAGATTGCCGGGAAGGCAGCGATGAAAAAATAAATGCCTGCATACAACAATTATTAAAATGAGGGTTTCTTTCAACAGATAAGCGCCCTTCCGTTATATTTACAAATAAAAAAGTGAACCTTAACCATAAGGAATTAGTTAACCTACTGCAAACCGCCTACTCTGCCGAAAAAGCCGCTGCCTTTGCCTACCAGGGTCATGCAGGATCGGTGAAAAACAAAACACAAAAGGCTTCCATCAGGCAAATTGAACTCGATGAATGGAACCACCGCAACGAAGTGTTGAAAATTATGAACCAATACGATATCCCGGTTTCGAAATGGTATGAGTTTCGTTTTCATGTGATTGGCAAAACAATTTCTTTCAGTTGCTATATCATTGGTTGGTTTATGCCTTTTTATTTTGCAGGCAGTTTAGAAAGCGGTAATGTTTGTGAATACTTCCGCATGAAACAATTCTTCAATCAAGTCGGTATTAAAGAACACGATATTACTTTATACGAAATGGGCATCAAAGAAAAAGAACACGAAGCGTATTTTTTAAGCATGATAAAAAATACCCGGCTGCTCCCCTTTTTTGAAAAAGTATTTAGGTGGGGCAATAAAAAAAGTGCCAACAATATAGATATGGAGGCGCTTGAACCCGTTGAAAAATCTGATGGCTATTGCAAAAAATAAAAGGAATTTTTTCAATTTTAATAATAATTGAAGGCACTGAGTTAACATTGATTGAGAAGCCTAAATACCTGTTTTATGAAATTCAACATTGCGTCTGCTATAATACTGCTCTTTTTAACAGGTTTTGCCTGTAAAAAATCAGACATTCAACCAGTGCCAAGAGCTACAACAATAGCTTTCTTTGCAAAAGGGGCAGATGTAAGCTGGCTCACGCAAATGGAAAATGCAGGTGTAAAATTTTACAACAGCACCGGTACCGAAACTGAATGTATGCAACTGCTGAAAAACAACGGTGTAAACTCAATCAGGCTTATTTGGAACCCCAGGCTTACAGCAGTTGGCAGGGTTATACACTGGGCGCATTTGACAATGCAGGCAAACCAACTATTGCACTAAATGCTTTTAATTAAATTCTATACAGGATAAATAGAGACTTATGAACTATACAAAAATTATTTATTTATTTACGCTTTTATTTGCTTTCAGCAATTTGGTTGTTGAAGCACAGCAAAGAAAAAAAATAAATTTTGATGATGACTGGAAGTTTGCCTTTGGCAATGCCAATGATCCTGCAAAGGATTTTAATTACAGCATTGCTACCATTTTTTCTAAAACGGGGGCTGTACAAAAAACAGCCATCGATCCAAAATTCAACGACAGCAGTTGGCGCAAGCTTTCTCTGCCGCATGATTGGGCTGTAGAGTTACCCTTTGCAAATTCACCCAGCTTCGATGTTCAATCACATGGTTATAAGCCCGTTGGTGGCGATTATCCCGAAACAAGTATTGGTTGGTACAGGAAAAAATTTACTGTTTCCCAAGCCGATTCCGGACAGCGTTTTCAAATTCAGTTTGACGGAGTTTACAGAGATGCCAGTGTATGGGTAAACGGGTTTTACCTCGGCAACAATAAAAGTGGTTATGCAGGAGCATCCTATGATATCAGCAATTATCTCAACTACGGTAAGGAAAACAGCTTTGCTGTAAGGGTTGATGCAACGCAATACGAAGGCTGGTTTTATGAAGGTGCAGGTATTTACAGGCATGTATGGCTTAACCAATATAACCCGGTACACCTGGATGAAAATCCGGTATTTGTTTATACTGATGTACAAAAAAATTCGGCGACAGTTTATATTGAAACAACTGTGCAGAATGAATCGTACAGCATTGCAAATATTGCTGTATCGGCTATTATAACCAACAGGGATGGGCTTAAAATTGGAGAAACAATTTCAAAGCCGCATTCATTGGCCATAAATGAAAAAGCAACAGTAAAACAATCTGTAAAAATTACCAACCCCAGGCTTTGGTCGCTGGAAGATCCTTATTTATACCGCGTAATCCCTGTTGTAAAATCAGCGGGGAGAATTATTGATACAGATAAAATACGTTTTGGTATCAGAACTATTGACATAACAAACAAAGGCGTTTTCCTGAACGGAAAATATGTAAAACTAAAAGGCACCAACAATCACCAGGATCATGCCGGTGTAGGAAGTGCTCTACCGGATTACCTGCAGTACTATCGTATTTTTTTATTAAGACAAATGGGTTCTAATGCTTACAGAACAAGCCACAATCCTCCCACAAAAGAATTGCTGGATGCCTGCGACAGCCTGGGTATGCTGGTAATGGATGAGAACAGGTTACTCAACAGCAGTCCACAATACATGCAGGATTTTGAATGGCTTTTAAAACGTGACAGAAGCAGGGCTTCTGTTTTTATATGGTCAATCGGCAATGAAGAAGGTTGGGTACAAGGCAATAGCACCGGTAAATTAATTGCACAATCGTTGCTTGCCAAACAAAAAGAACTTGATCCCACAAGAGTAAGTACGTACGCAGCAGATATGGGTAACCAGTTTACAGGCATCAATGAAGTAATACCGGTACGCAGTTTTAATTACCGGCAGTTTGCTGTTGCAGATTATCACAAAGATCATCCTAACCAACCCATCATTCGTACTGAAATGGGAAGCACAGTTACCACACGTGGACAGTATGTAAAAGATTCAATAAAAGCTTATGTACCAGATCAGGATATAACTGCACCCTGGTGGGCAAGCACGGCTGAAACCTGGTGGAAGCTTGCCGAACCAAATGATTATTGGTTAGGTGGTTTTGTGTGGACGGGGCTTGATTACCGGGGTGAGCCAACACCCTTTAAATGGCCTAACATAAGTTCGCATTTTGGTATTATGGATGTATGCGGCTTTCCAAAAAATATTTATTACTATTATCAATCCTGGTGGACCGATAAATATGTAATGCACATTTCGCCACACTGGAACTGGCCCGGCAAAGAAGGGCAACCGATTGATGTTTGGGTAAACAGCAATGCAGATAATGTAGAATTATTTTTAAACGGAAAGAGTTTAGGTAAAAAAAAAATGCCCCGTAACGGACATTTAAACTGGATGGTAAATTATGAACCTGGTACTTTAAAAGCCATTGCATTTAAAAAAGGAAAAAAACTTGAAGCTAAAGTTGAAACAACCGGTAAGCCGGCAGAAGTAGTTATCAGTCCATATAAAACAACCATGCTTGCTGATGGCAAAGATGCAACAGTAATAAACATCCGTGTTATTGACAGGCAGGGACGGGAAGTACCTGATGCAAACAATCTCATTCGTTTTTCTTTACTAGGTGATGCAAAAATAATAGGTGTAGGCAACGGCGACCCCAGCAGTCATGAGCAGGATAAATATTTTGATACAGCAGCACAACGCTATTTGTTCAATGGTAAATGCCAGGTGATAGTACAATCAGGATTAACACAATCTATAATTCATTTTGAAGCTAAGGCTGATAGTTTATGGACCGGTGCAACCGATATCATGACCATTAAAAATTCACCGGTAGCCGATGTTAAATTATCGAATAACACTTTCCCGGTAGTGCCTTTTAAATCAACTGCTATTGATAAAATGCTGGGCACCGATATTTCTTTTTTACCTGAACTGGAAAACAAAGGCATGAAATTTTATGACCTGGATGGAAAAGAAAAAGATGCCATCGGTATTTTAAAAAATCACGGCTTTAACTATGTGCGGCTCCGTATTTTTAACGAGCCGGCACGTGACAGCGGCTACTCTCCGCAAAATGGATTTTGCGATCTGCAACACACCCTGCAAATGGCGAAAAGAATTAAGGCTGCCCGCATGAAATTATTACTTGATTTTCATTACAGCGATTATTGGGCCGATCCTCAAAAGCAATACATGCCAAAAGCATGGCGTGGCAAATCTATCAGCGAATTAAAGCAGGCCGTGTATGATTATACCAAGATGGTAATGCAGGCATTGAAAGACCAGGGCACTTCACCTGATATGGTTCAGGTTGGCAACGAGATCAATCACGGCATGATATGGCCACACGGAAGCATAAATAATTTCGACAGCCTTGCTCAATTATTTTTTGCGGGCATACAGGGCGTAAAATCTGTTTCACCATCAACAGCTATAATGTTGCACATTGCATTGGGTGGGCAGAATGATGAGAGTAAATCTTTTATTGACAACATGGCAAAACGGGGAGTGCCATTTGATGTGATTGGATTATCCTATTATCCTAAATGGCATAATACATTGGCAGACCTGCAGTATAACCTGGATGATCTTTCACGCAGGTATAGTAAAGATGTGATTGTGGTTGAATATTCTCATGTAAAAAAAGAAGTGAACGAATTATCATTTAATGTAGTAAACGGGCGGGGTAAGGGCAGCTGCATTTGGGAGCCATTAAGCACTTGGGAACGTTTTTTTGACAAGGATGGAAAAGCCAATGAACTGTTGCTTATTTGCGATGAGGTTAGTAAGAAATATTTACAGTAAGTTAATTTTATTTTACTGACGCATAAAAAAAGTCGCAAATGAAAAAAGGTATTACAAAAAATGCATTTGGTAATTTTGAAGACAAAGCTGTTACTGCATACACCATCTGCAATGAAAATAATATGCAGGTTACTGTAATTAATTACGGCGCAACCATTACCCAAATCATAACGCCAGATAAAAATGGCATTGCCGCAAATGTAATACTGGGCTTTGATATGCTTGAAGGTTATATACAAAACGGGCATCAATATCATGGATGTATTGTTGGACGTTATTGCAACCGTATTGCCAATTCTAAATTTAATTTGGATGGAATAGATTACCGGTTGGCAAGTAATCACGAACATTTCAGCTTACATGGCGGCAATAAAGGCTTCGACAAAGTTTGGTGGGATATTGAAGAACAAACCGACGGCCGTAGTTTAAAACTGAGTTATCTAAGTAAAGATGGCGAAGAGGGTTATCCCGGAAATTTACAAACCGAACTGATTTATAAACTCACTGCCAATAATGAATTAGTGCTGAATTATTCAGCACACACCGATAAACCTACACCCGTAAATTTAACCAACCATTCCTACTTCAATTTATCGGCCGGTAAAGCTGAAACAATTCTCAATCACGAATTAAAAATATTTGCCAGCCAGTATACAGCCGCAGATGAAAACCTGGTTCCTACAGGGAAACTGGTTTCGTTACTCAACTCAGCATTGGATTTTAATACCGCAAAAAAAACCGGCAGGGATATTAATGAAGCTGGTGGATACGACCACAATATGATTTTAAACAGTGCCGATAATAAAGCAGCCGAATTGTTTGACGAAACAAGTGGCCGTTTTATGGAAATGTTTACCACAGAACCGGCGGTACAACTTTATACTGGTAACGCACTTCACTTTGATAACGAAACTAACAATACCAAATCTTCTTTTATACAATATGCCGGGCTTTGCCTGGAAGCACAGCATTATCCCAATAGTCCGAATGAACCTTCATTCCCAAATACTATTTTAAGGCCGGGAGAAAATTATCGGCAAACTACAATTTATAAATTTTCGATAAGGTAAACGGCAAATAAAAAATGCCATCTGCTACATGGCAGATGGCATTTTTATGAAACTATAACTCAGCTTAGTTGATTGTTACTGTTTGTAAATTTTCATTTAAAGTAATGGTATAAGTTCCTGCTGTGGCTGGTGTTTTAAAATTGTTTCCACCTTCCCATCTGATACGTCTTGGAGTACCGGTGGCATTACTTCCGCCGCTGTTATCTTCATAATCAAACGCACCCCAATTATTACCGGCAAGAAATTTAATTTCTTTATTTGCTTTTAATGCAATGGTTAATGTCCAGATGCCATTACCTCCATAAGTCATCTGCGGAGAGGTTGGCGGATCCCAATCATTTACGCCTGCCTGGTTCATACCATCTCCAACCACTCTCATTTCAGCACCCGGGCTGGTAAAATATTTTACATTGTCTCTGTCACGGCCATCCCAAATAACACGGTAACGCCCGGCTGTTGCATAATCATTAAAATTTGGACCGTTGGTCTGTACCGTACTTCCATCACCACCGGTACTGCCATAGCTCCTTGTTTCACTTACACTCTGGCTTCCGTTATCCCATGCATTATTGTCAATTAACTTCCAGCCACCTGATGTAAAGTTTGTTAACCCTACAAATAAATTGGTACCAGCATTACCCAAAGCATAAGTTGGAAAAACACCTGGGGGATTCCAACCTGCACCTGTAGCGCCTCCTACAAAACCCATACGGCCTGCAGTGATGTTATATTGAAGTGTACTGATGTTTACAGAAACTCTGTAATAACCAGCAGTTGAAACAGATAGATTATTAGGCCCGTTAAATACCAGGTTTCCACCAGTTCCACCATAATTTACAGCCCAGCTACGGCCAACTGTAATTTTAAATTCTGCATTTGCTGGTAAATAAATGTAGATGTAATACATTTTATTAAATACTCCGGCACGCAAATCCCTGATTAATTCAGGCGCTGTTGGCGGATCCCAATCATTACCATTACCTGTAGAACTTTGATAACCACCAGGAAGGTAAACCCTTAAAATAGGAAGATAACTGTTGATAGTTACATTTACAATATTGGAATAAGCAATTGCTCCAAGCGCTGTTACCGCTTTAATACGGTATTCAACTTTACCGGTATTACCACCGGGTATACCTGAATTAAGTGCAGTAGCATTCATTTCACCCTGTGTTAATGCCAGACTATATAATGAAGCCCCAACCGGTATTTCAACAGGTGCAACAAAGTTTTTGCCTGCTGAATCGTATTGCAAAGTATACGTTATTGCTCCGGTATATCCTTTAAATGCTGCTGACCAAGAAAACGTATTGGATGGCAAACCTGCATTGGGCAATGTTACTGTTATGGCAGCGTTGGAACTAACTAAAAATGCAGGATCAGGAAAAGGAGTAATTATTATTTTTAAAACGTTACTTGTATACCGCTCGTTATTATTGTTGTAAGAAGAAATAACCCTTACATCAATAGATTGTGAAACTCCCAGTTTAAAACCAAGATTTAATAACATGGCATTTAATTCTCTGCCGGTTAATGTGGTACTTAATACACCATTAACGGTTTTAGTATTTTTATTGGCGAAATTTTTTCCGGTAGAATCTATTTCCAACACATACTTCGTTGTTGAAGAATCATTGGCATATTTTGGATTGGTCCACGAAAAATTAATAACCGCATTGCTGGTATCGGCAAGTGCGGGGGCAATGGTAGTAACCGAACTGGCTAATACCGGCGAAATTCCCAGTTGATAAACGGGTAGTGCATCAACCTTTGTGAGATTGTCAACTTTTTTACAAGCAGAGAAAACCATCATCAACATCAGCAAACCAGCAAGAAGTTTTGAAATATTTTTCATAAAAATTATTTTATTTAGCATGAAATGCAATCTTTGTTATTCTATAATTTAGTTAGCTTATATACACCTGTTTGAAAGTTAAATTCAACTTTGTAAGTTCCCGCTCCCGGAGATGGAAATGTTGGATCAGCATTTTCTTTTTTGAAATCACCGGAAAGTTTTGCTGTTCCGTCAATAGCGTGGTACTGTCTGGTCCAATCCCCCTGTTCCTGAATTAACTTATATCCACCGCCGGCATTAAAAGTAATAGTTGCCTGGTAATGCAGTACATCGGTTGGCCCACCTACTCTGGTAAATTTTTGAGAAACATCAAATGGGTTTGGTAACGGATTGCTCCAGCCTGATGCTACTGCATCGCCTACAATCCATAAGTTGCCATCGGCATACTGAAAAGTAAAAGGAACAGGATTTGGGGTTCCGGGTGGCTCAACCACAAAATCAAGATAATTATTAATGCTTATTTTAAGCACATTCGAATACAAGGGTACACTACCATTTGTTAAGGTAGATTTAATCCTGAACTCCATATTATGTGCTACGCCAGACTGCAGTTCCACCTTGGTTAAAAAAGTATTTAACTCTTTTACGGTAAGCGATACGTTCAAATCGTTGCTGATTGAGCGCTCCTGTAATTTTGGATTGGTAAAATTAGAACCGGTAGTATCTACCTGCAAAATATAAGTAACGTTTTGAGAGCTGTTACCGGTATTAAACTGGTAGTTTGGATTGGTCCAGTTAAATGTTATCGCAGGGTTATCTTTGTTGACTTTCAACAACACCATTGCCGCTGTTGATGAGGCACTGAATACCGGGTTTGTACCCCCCTGGAAAAAAACCTGGTTCTCATCTTTTTTACAGGACAAAATGATCACTGCGGTAAAGAAAGTACCAAAAAGAATTTTTATTAAATTTTTCATATAAAGCCGTTTTTATTGTTTTTATTAATAGCCTGTATTTTGAGTCAGGTTGCCATTAGCAACCAGGTTAGACGCCGGAATCGGGAAAATATTATACTTGCTGTCAACAGCAGTACCAGATGATACGCCACCTTTCCAAGGCCACAGGTAAGTACCACTGGTTAATAGTCCATAGCGTATTAAATCTGTACGGCGATGACCTTCCCAGTATAATTCCCTTCCTCTTTCATCCAATATAAACTGTAGGTTTAACTGGCCTGCAGTAATATTGCCCGATGCATTTCCATAAGCCCTTGTGCGGATATTGTTTATATAAGTCAAAGCACTTGCGGCATCTCCACCTGTGCCACCACGTAAAACAGCTTCGGTATAAATCAAATACATTTCCGACAAACGGAAAGCTGGAAAATCAACATCAGAAAAAGTCTTGGTTGCATCCGATATCGGACCACCATCAGAACGCAGGTTTACATACTTTTTAACATGCGGGCCCTGATCGAAATTACTGATATCTGTAATGGTTAACTGCGCCGGACTTGTTCCATATTTACTGGTGGTAAACATAGCTCTTTTATCTGTTGCGCCGGTATTATCAGCAAACAGATTTACAAAAGAAGATGTAGCCCTGTAACCATACCAACCGCCGCCAACACCATACTCGGCTCCTTCATCACCACAGGCAGCATGAACAAAAAATGTAGTATTACCATAAGCCTGGGTACGTGCCCCATCACAGTTTACAGCAAACATAAATTCACTTTTTGCCTTGTCATTATCTGCCATAAATACTCTTGGATAACCTGTATATAATGCATACGGGGCGTCAATCACTTTCTTTGCGTAAGTAAGCGCATCTGTATACCTTGTTGTTCCGGTATAAGTACCGGCATTTAAATAAATACGTGCCAATAAAGCCCAGGCAGCTCCCTGGTCTACCCTTCCATACTCAATTGTTTTAACAGGGGCAAGCAGGCCATCTATAGCTTTTAATTCTTTTTCAATGTATAAAAATAAATTGGCTCTGCTGATTTCTTTGGGTAAAGTTGAACCCACTAA
This sequence comes from Chitinophagales bacterium, assembly GCA_038204855.1. Classification (GTDB taxonomy): domain Bacteria; phylum Bacteroidota; class Bacteroidia; order Chitinophagales; family Chitinophagaceae; genus Ferruginibacter. Next base: position 30,576 of record JBBRCM010000015.1, on the reverse strand, counting down.
ATCATCTTCCGTAATAAAAGTTGATTTACCAAACAGGTCCATCATTACCCAATAGTTATAGGCACGTAAAAAACGGACTTCAGCTCCTGAGTTTTTAATATCGGCAGCTTCTGTTCCTGTTATTCCTCTCTCAGCCAATTTAGCATCTGTACTCTCTCTTATATACTCATTAATAAGTGTGATGTTATAAATAGGTCTTGCATAAATTCCCTTAAGGAATGGATCAGCACTGGTAAATCTTAAGTTGTGAAAATCTTTAATGGTCTGATCGTTCCATGCAACAACTGCTTCATCGGTAGGCAGCTCCTGGCAGTTGAATAACATTCTTATAAAAGCTACCTGGGAACCTTCATCCAATCCTCCGCTTATATCAGGATTGCCTGCGGGGCCGGCATTACCAGTGATCGCAAGGGTTCCGTAAATTTTTGCCAGAACACTTTTATAACCAGCCACCGTTGAATAAGTTTTTTCAGGCGTAAGGTCGTTTGTAGGATACAGATCCAGTTTTTTTGCGCATGAGCTTGCAACTATTGCTGCAACCAATGCACCTGATAAGTATTTTACTAATTTATTTTTCATATTAATCGTTATTTAATAATTAAAAATCTAGGTTAAACCCTAAAGAAAAAGTACGAGGCCTTGGATAAATATTATTATCTACACCTGTGTCACTCGAATTTTCCGGATCAAGACCTTTATATTTTGTGATGATAAATAAATTTTGAACACTGGCAGCAATACGCAGGCTGGCTTTACCTTTCATAATTTTACCCCAATTATACCCCAGGTTAATATTATCCAGCCTGAAGAAAGATGCGTTCTCAATATAATAATCAGATAGATATTGATTGTTGGCAAAACCAGTCTCCAGATAATTTGCAGATGCATTTCCAATAAAATTAATCGGATTTTTTATCTGCCTTAATACAGCATTATTAGAGTTAAAATTATTGTACAGGTATGATCCAAAAGCTCCATGGCCTGTAATCCCTAGTGAATATTTTTTATAGGTTACCTGTGTATTAATTCCTACAAAAATATCAGAGGCTGGTTTTTTATAATAGTAGCGGTCGTTTTGATCAATTACTCCATCCCTGTTTAAATCTTCATAAAGCCCTTCAATGGGTTTATTGGTTGCAGGATCATACACTTGTTTATAAACGAAGTAAGTAAAAGGGGCATAACCCACATTAAATCTACCGATATTATTTCCGGTACCACCAGATATTCCACTCACTTCTATCCCTTTAAAATTAGCATCCTGTTGTTTTAGCAGGTTCGTAATTTCACGGGTATTGTACGTAAAATTGAAGCCAAATTCCCAGGTTAAGTTTGGCTTTTTAATTGGTACGGTGTTTAATGTAAACTCAACACCTTTATTTTCCATGTTACCAACATTGGTATATAATTCAATATTGAAGTTGCCGCCTGCGGCCACCGGAACAACACTTAAAAGGTCTTTGGTTTTTTTGAAGTAATAATCTACTGAACCCGAAATTCTGTTGTTCAGGAACCCAAAATCAAGGCCTAAGTTAGTTGTTGTTGTACTTTCCCATTTTCTGTCCGGATCATACGAATCAGGCCTCAGGAAGCTATAATAAGTATTGCCAAACTGGTATTGAGCAGAAGAATTGCTTCTGTTATAATAAGGCAGGTAAGAGTAATAAGGTATTCCATCCTGTTGCCCTGTAGTACCCCAGCCTAATCTTAATTTCAAATCGCTGATGGCATTCACTGATTTAAAGAAATCATCTTTTAGTTTCCAGGCAGCAGCAACAGCAGGAAAGTAGCCTACCCTGTTTTCTTTTGCAAACTTAGAGCTGGCATCCCGGCGTAAGGAAGCGGTTATTAAATATTTATTGGCAATGGAAAGGTTTATTCTGCCCAGGTAAGATTCCAAACGGTATTCAGGTTTGTCCGTTGCAAAAGATGGAATCGAATTTACAAGGGTATCTTTTAATTGCGGGTTATTAATAGGATCGGCAATAGCTCTATAACTGAAAGATGCAAAATTTTTCACCTTGGTTACAAAATCCTGGTAACTATGGCCAACCAAAACATCAAATTTTGTATTTATTTTCTTAAACTCTTTGCTGTAGAAAAGCTGAACATCCGCAATGGTATTGATTTTCTTTTGCTCATAATGGGTCTTGCGTCCGCCGGTTTTATAATTAGTAGCAGAGGCGGAATCTATTTTATCATCTCCACTACCGCTGGCATTATCAATGCCGAGGTTTACCAATACATGCAGATCGGGAAACCAATGTAATTTGTAATCAAGCTGAAGATTGCCTACCAAACGGTTAACATTTGATTTATTATCACGTTGGTTTAACAAAGCCACCGGATTACGGGTTGCAAGGTCTATTAATGTTCCGTTTGGATCAAGCCATTCAAAATAATTACCAAATTTACCGCTTGAAGATGTTACAGATTGAGTAGGGTCAAATGCAATTGCAGATCCAATTGCTCCACCATTTGCAAAATTATTTTTTGTATTACTTGCTTTTAAGGCAAGATTTACACTTAGATGGTCATCCAGAAATTTAGGATTAAGATTTAATGAACCCGTAAAACGTTTGAAGTTATCGGTTCTTAAAATCCCATCCTGTGATAAATACCCCATTGAAGCTCTGAAAGGGATATTCTTAATGGCGCCACTGGCACTTATATTATTATCCCATCCAAAAGCAGCACGATAAATTTCTTTCTGCCAATCGGTGTTTGCCGTTCCCAATAAATTTTTAAACGTATTGCTTCCGCTTTTTAATGCATCTGCATTAATAATTGAACGTACTTCATCACCACTTAATACCTTAACTGTTTTACCAACTATGCCTGTTGATAATTGTGTATTGAAGTTATACCTGATTTTTCCTTTTGATCCCTTCTTTGTTGTGATAATTAATACACCATTAGATGCTCTTGAACCATACAATGCAGTTGCAGAAGCATCTTTTAAGACCGAAATAGATTCAATATCGTTTGGATTAATGGTATTTAAAAGGTTTGAAGAACCTGCGATACCATTTCCTTCAACCGGCACACCATCAATAACCAGTAAAGGGTCGTTGCTTGCGTTTAAAGATGAACCGCCCCTGATGCGTATTCTGCTGCCACCGCCGGGTGAACCACCGCCGGTAGTTATTTCTAAACCGGCAACCTTGCCCTGCAGTAATTGTTCAGATGAGTTTACAACACCCTTTTGAAAATCTTTAGCAGTTACAGAAGTTACAGAACCGGTTAAATCGCCTTTGCGTTTTGTACCATAAGCAACAACCACCAGTTCGTTCAATTGCTGGTTAACTTGTATTAAGCTTACATTAGCAATGGAGTTTGCACCAACCTTTACATCCTGGTTGGCAAACCCTACCGAAGAAATTACAAGGGTACTGTTTGCAGGAGCGTTGATTTTAAAGGTTCCATCGGCTGCAGTTTGCGTGGCAATTTTTGTACCTTTTACAACGATTGAAGCCCCCGCAAGAGGTGTTCCGTCTTTTGAATCAGTTACTTTACCCGTAACAGAATTTTGGGAAAATGCAGCCAGCGATATTAAATACATCACAAAGGACAGCATTATTTTTTTGGAGATTTTTCTCATAAAACAAGCTTTTCGTTTTTTTAAATTAGCAATCTTTATCGAATGTGTAATCTTTAAACAACACTAAATGTGTATAAAGTACACAATATAGAGCTTTTTTTGAACCTGCAATTATTTGTTAAAAAAAATTGTATTAAAAAAATTGAAGGCTAATCAGTAATTTTTTTTAAAGCCTTGATAATCAATTTTCCTCATCAATATATCAAAATATGATTTTAAAAATCTATACCAACCCACTTCTTTTTTTTCTTTTCGTATTTGTTGTAATTAAAATTATAGAGTTTGCCGGGCCGGTGTGGTACATCCGTCTCCATCTCATCTAAATCTACCAAAAAGTCCATAGCAAAAAATTTCTTACGGAAATTCCGCCTGTCCATCTTCACATTCAATATGGCTTCGTACACATTCTGCAACTCACGCAGTGAAAATTTTTTAGGCAGTAAACTAAACGCAAGAGGATGCTCCTGTACCCTCCTTTGCAGTTGTTCGTAACTGCAATCGAGTATTTGTTTATGGTCAAATGCAAGTTCTTCTATTTCTGAAACATCATGCCAGTGAAGTTCGTTATCCAGTATTTTTAATTTATGATTCTGGATATTAATAAGAGAATAAAAAACTACAGTTACTACCCTTCCTGCCGGATGCCTGTTCAAACAACCAAATGTTTTAACCTGTTCCATATACACATCATCAAGCCCGGTACGTTCTTTTAAAATCCGGCTTGCCGCGGCATCCAATTCTTCTCCAGGATCAACCAGGTCACCGAGCAACGACCATTGGCCCTGGAATTTTTTCAAGTCACTTCTTATCAACAGTACCTTCAGTTTGTTTTCATCAAAGCCAAAAATTACACAATCAACTGATAAAGCAATACGGTTGATACTTTCAACTTCGGACTGTATAGCCGATAAGGTTTTAATATTTTGTGCCTGGCTGGTTTGACTGGATTTACTCATATGCATTTCAAAAAAATTACAATGATTAGTATTTAACGAATTTCACCACATTGCTCCTTCCGTTCTGTTTTAGCAAAAGAAAATATACACCTTTTGCCAATTCATCAAACTGATGCGTAACAGCTATTTGATATTGCCCCCTTATCTGGCTGGTGCTTAAAAGCGTTTGTACACGTTGCCCCTGCGGGTTAACCACTTCAATATTTACTCTTCCATTATCAGCTATAACATAATCAATCAAAGCGTTTCCGGTGACAGGATTGGGAGATATTTTAATACCATACCCATTTTTCAAATTGCTTATCTGACTATTGTGCGCCAGTGTACTAAACTGCGATGTTGCATAATTATTACCCGGTGTGGCAGCACAATTTACGCTCACCCTCCAATCATAGGATGTTGCGGGTGCAAGATTGGTTACTGAAACAGAACCGCTGTTAATTCCCGCAGCAGCAGTTATCCACGCACCAGTGCCCGAAATCCTGTAATCAACCGAATAAAAATTCCCGGCCCCAACGTTCCAGTTTAATACAGCCGAGTTGATGGTAATATTTGAAACACTAAGGCCAGTTGGTGGAGCGGGTGTAGCATTGACCGTAACAGTTATAAGAGTCCTGGGGCTTTCGCCGCAATTGTTTGCCTGGCTTACATAATAACTGGTATTACCTGCTGCAGTGGTAGATGGCGTTGGCGATATTGTGCTGCCAGTACCACCTGTTGCTGTTGTATACCATTTAATATTTGAGCCGGTAGCTGTTAATGGTATTGCTGTTGAATTCTGACAATATATTACCGGCGTTATAACCGTTGGTGCTGCCGGTAAACCCGTTATGTTTACGATAATTATTGCACGTGGACTTTCGCAACCACTAACTGTTTGTGTTACATAATAATTTGTACTGCCTGCGTTGGCTGTTGATGGTGTTGGAGATGTTGCAATTCCTGTACCGCCTGTTGCTGCAGTATACCATAACAAAGCAGTTCCGGTTGCTGTTAAAGGAACGGCCGCCGCATTTTGGCAATAACTCACCGGCGTAATTACTGTTGGTGCCAATGGCGCTGCATTTACGTTTACTGTTACAGAAGCACGTGAGCCTTCGCATCCGTTATTAGATTGACTAACATACCAGGTAGCACTGCCTGCAGTGGCTGTTGAAGGTGTTGGGGCTGTAGCACTTCCCGTACCACCCGAAGCAACTATATACCATAAAAGATTTGTACCGGTTGCTGTTAAAGCAGGTGCGGTAACATTTTGGCAATAAGTAAGCGGACTGGTTACACCTGGCGCAGCGGGAACTGCAGCTATATTTACAACAATCACAGCTCTTGGACTTTCGCCACAACTCTGCGTTTGGCTTACATAATATGATGTGCTGCCGGTTGCAGTTGTTGAAGGTGTGGGCGCTGTTGCAGTTCCGGTACCGCCTGTGGCAGCAGTATACCATAATAAATTAGTACCGGTTGCTGTCAATTGCGAAGCAACTGCATTCTGACAATAATTTACCGGGCTGGTTACAGTTGGTGCCGGTGTGCCTGCGGTAATGTTTACTATAATGGGCAACCTTGCACTTTCGCAGCTACCAATGGTTTGTGTAACATAATAAGTAGTGCTTCCAATGGTTGCAGTTGATGGTGTAGGTGCTGTTGGGCTACCTGTACCACCTGTGGAAGTTGTATACCAAAGTAAATTGGTACCGGTTGCCTGCAATGGCGTTGCTGCAGCATTCTGACAATAATTTACCGGGCTGGTTGCAGTTGGTGTTGCCGTGGCACAAACCGGAATACTTACATAAATATGATATTCCCCTGGCTGTAACGTTATACTTTGCGATGCTGCAGTTAAAGTAAAATTATTGCCGGTAACACCATTCAATGCTGTGGCTGTACCGTTGCTTATATAATTTGTCCAATCGCCGGCTGATTGAAAAGTAACCGTTTTGATTTGCGGCACCACATCAAAATTAGCTACCACAGTTACTTTTTTTCCAGTGGCATTCGGATCTGCAATCTGAAAAACTTTTACAAGGCCGCTGTTAAAATCGTAAGTAAAAGAAGTATTATTGAAAACAGCCGTATTATTTAAACGCAGTTGAATAATACTTTTATAGGCATTATACAAATGCACTCTTTCAGGAACAGCCATGTATTCCCAGTGCGGCGGTTTGTTCGCAACATTTGATCCGCCAAAATTCAAGGGTATGTCATAACCACGCTCTTCAAACTGCCAGATCATTTTAGGGCCTGGTACTGTGAAAAAAACTGTGGCAGCAGCTTCTTCTCTTGCCAAAGCTGTATTCAGGCTTCTTACATTATAGCCGCCTGAAGAATTTCCAAAAGTCAAATTTTTATACATGGTACGTTCTTCATCATGGCTTTCCATATATCCAAACACCGCAGGATTATTAAATGCCCGTTGCGGGCTAGTGTATGAAATGGCCGAAATATCTGAATTAGCCGCAAAGCCCATGGTACATTGGTTGTAGGTAGAATTGCTGTTGCCCCATAACATAAATCCGTAAGCTGCATATTCCTGTTCTTCCTGGCTGGGTTGGGTTCCTAAAAATTCAATGACCATGTAGGTGCCGGGATGCGAAGGGACCGCAGCATCATAATATCTTTTTAAATTAGCCACACGGCTTGCATCATAGTTTTCTACGGTTGTTGTATTGGTTACGGTTTGTGTAAACCCTTTGCCAAGATCAAACCTGTAGCCATCGACCCTGTATTCATCAATCCAGAAATTAAGTGACCTGCTCACCAGGTATTGTGTAGCTGTTGATGTATGATTAAAATCATTGAAAACACTGTACGGATGGGGTGCTGTAACATTCAGCCAGGGGTTATTTGGAGCAGGCCGGTTGTTCGCCGCATCCCAATACATTTTTGCCTGCGGTGCATTACCGGTGCAATGATTATAAACAACATCCAATATTACTGCAATTCCATTCAGATGACATTTGTCAATAAATTCTTTTAGCTTGTTTTTTGTACCGTAATATTTATCCGGCGCAAAATAAAATGATGGATTGTAACCCCAGCTTTCATTGCCGTCAAACTCATTAATGGGCATTAATTCAATAGCATTTATACCGATATTTTTTAAATATTGTAAAGAGTCTATCAAAGATTGATAACTCTGCTCAGCCGTAAAATCCCTGATGAGCAGTTCATAGGTCATCAAATTCTTTTTATCGGGTTTAACAAAATTATTTACCTGCCAGTTGTAAGGCGGCTCTGCTGTTTGAAAAATACCAACAAGCCCCGTAGTTAAGCCTGTTGGATAAGGTTTAAGATTTGGATAAGTTGTTGCATTGATAAAAGGATCATTATCAGGATCCAAAACTTTTTGTGTGTATGGATCGGCAGTTTTGATCGTATTGTCAATTAAATATTGATAACCATATTCAAGTCCGGATGTGAGACCGGTTAACGTTATCCAAAAATAATTTCCATCGGGCGTTTTGTTCATCTGGTAGGTACACTGATTGGTCCAGTTCGAAAAATCACCAAGAGCAATTACATTATTTTTACCAGGCGCAAACAAAACCAGTGTAACAGAAGTGTTAGAATTGTAGTTTATACCTTCAACAGCACCCGAAGGCAAAGGCGCCACATTACTGGCAGGAGGAATATAAAAACTGAATGAATCTTTTACAATTACCGAACCATTATTGCCTTCCAAAAAAACCTGGTGACTGCAAGCTGCAGCGATGGTTGGGTTGGCAGCTATAGTAGTTGCATTGGCAGCCGTATTAATGGTTGTTCCATCTAATTTTAAAGTAAGATTTGAATTTGCGGAAGCTACACCGGCTATGTTGACACTTCCGCCAACAGCCACCGTCAAGGGTTCCAGCCAGGGTATGTAGCGGGGCTCAAACGGCGGCAAGTTCAGGCGCACACCATATTCGCTGCTGCCATATACAGGCATGTACATATCACTTACATCAGAATTAACCTCCTTTAATGTGCCGGTAGCATTTCTAAAAATAGCGGTAACTTTTTTTATAGTCTCGCCGGCGGGTACGCCAAAGAATGATCGGATATTGTTAATGGTATATTGGTATTTATTAGCCCCAAGCGGCGTAGCTCTTGCCAAAGGATCTGCGGTACCCCAGGTAAATTTTGTATACTTCCAATCGGTTGGGCCACTGCTTAAATTGGTAATTACACCAACATGCACATACACATTATTGGAATTACCGCCTTCAAAATTCAGTAACCCCTGGTTGCCCTTATTACAGTCTATGGTAAAACTTAAAGTGGAGTTATCAACTGGAAATTCGGGAGTCCAGCTCAACAGGCGTTGGGCATTAACTGAAAATACAAGACATAAAATGGAGATTGAAAAGAAGAGTTTTTTCATGTAGCAAGCGTTTAATGTGTAAAATAAACACATTATTAGGAAACTACAAAAAATCATTTTTATTCAGCCTTTAACCTTATTTCAATAATTCATACACAGCACTTTTGTATGAATCGAGGTTAAAATCTTTCAAGTCCGTAATAGCTCCGGTAGCAATATTTTTCATTTTGCTGAAACCGATAGTTCTTTCTTGGAATCTTTTCAATGCAACCATTTTATTCTCCTTCGCTGTATTCATAACAACCATAACCGTCTGCTTATCATCATACCTGAAGTAAACATAAACACCATCCTGCGGCACAAACTGCATCATTTTACCGGTGGCAATTGCCGATGATGTTTTACGATAATTTGCTAAGGTTGAAATGTGATTCCATATTTCGTTTTCTTTTGTATTGCGGCCTTCTGCAGAAAATTTATTCACCTTATCCTGTTCCCATCCTCCAATAAAATCCTGGCGCACGTAACCATCGTTGGGGCTTGTAGTGCCCGTCATGCCTATCTCTCCACCATAATAGAACTGCGGTATTCCCCTGCAGGTTAATAACCAGTTGATAGCTGTTTTATATTTCTCCATATCCTCTCCAACCACCGAATAAAACCTCGCCATATCATGATTATCCAAAAAGATAACATTTCGCATAGGATCTTTATAAACAAAATCCTGGGCTAAGGTTGTGTATAAATTATTAACACCGTCTGTCCATCCAAAGTCCTTCGTCATGGCATCGGTAATGCCCCACAGGGTTTGAAAATCGGTAGCTGCCTGCAGGTTACTTTTAAAAGGAATGTTGTAGTTGTTCTGTACAAAATAACTTTGGTTGGGCACCCCGTGTACCCAGGTTTCACCAAACAAAGTAATTTTTGGATAGTCATTTTCCAATGCTTTATTGCAGCGATTCATAAATTCAAGATCATTGTATGCATAGGTATCAATGCGCCATCCATCAATGCCAAATTCTTCTACGGTCCATAATGCATGTTGAATTAAAAAATTGGCAACGTAAGGATTACCCTGGTTCAAATCAGGCATTTGTGTTGTAAACCAGCCATCAGCCATAATTTTAATTTCAGATGGAGCAGCATGGGGATCAAAAAGTACCTGGTCTTTATAGGTTGTATTGGTATAATTCGGCCATTGGTGCAGCCAGTCTTTCATGGGCGCATCTTCAACCGTAAAATGATGAAAGCCCACATGATTGTAAACTGCATCCTGAATAATTTTCATTCCTTTTTTATGCGTTGCATCAACCAGTTCATGATAGGCTTTCTCAGCACCAAGCCTTGCATCTACTTTATAATGATTTGTAAAAGCGTAACCATGTTCGGTACGGTTATCCATATCATTTTCAATTACGGGGTTGAGCCACAATGTAGTAACACCCAGCGATTGCAGGTAATCCAGGTGATTTTGAATTCCTTTTAAATCGCCGCCGTGGCGGTTAAAAACGGTATCCCTGTTTAAAGTCTGGTCCCGCATTCCGGGAACCCGGTCGTTACTTTCATCACCATTACTAAAACGGTCGGGCATGATGAGGTACATAAAATCTTTAGATGTGACCCCTTGTGCAAAAGAAGAACCGTTGCCTGTGCGCCGTGCTTTTAATTCATAAGTAAATTCCATATTCTTAACAAATGGAAAACTTATTTTTCCCGCTTTAGCAGTTGCATCTATGGTAAGGTCTAAAAAAATATAATTGGGGTTTTCTACCCGGTTTATTTTTGTGAGCCTTACACCTGTAGATAGTTTAACACCTTGCTGTCCCATTTTTATCATAGGAAAATTATCAGCAACATTTTTTCCATGCACCATTACCTGCACTTTATTCCACTTCATACCAACCCACCAGTTGGTTGGGTAACAGGAATAAGCGGGTGATTGTGCATGTGCACATAAACTAAAAAAGCTCACCGTTAAAAAACAAAACAACATCTTTTTCATACTCAATCTTTTTCCTTTATAAAAAAATAACAGATAGCTGCAGCTATGATCATTAAAACACCTCCAATCTGCACAGCAGCAAGCCTGTCATTATTCAACACATTTTTCATAATCCATCCAAATCCAAGCGATGCAATAATTTCAGGCAAAACAATGAAGAAGTTGAAAATGCCCATGTAAACACCAATTTTATTTTCTGGTAATACACCACTCAACATGGCATAAGGCATAGAGAGTATACTTGCCCAGGCAATACCAACACCCGTCATACATCCAAAAAGCATGTATTTATTCTCAACAAATGCCACGCTTATTAAACCAGCTGCGCCGCATAGCAGGCAAACACTGTGAGTTAGCTTTCTGCCAAGTTTACGTGCAATAGTTGGTAATATAAATGCAAATAAAAAAGTAATCACATTATAAAAAGCGAGTGTTAAACCACCAAAGTTGGTGCCCTGCCCATATAAAGGATCTGTTTCGCTGGTTGCATGAAAAATATTTCTTGCTACCGCTGTATTATAAAAGAACCACATTAAGAATAATCCTGGCCAAGTAAAAAACTGCACCGCAGATAAAATCTTCATCCGCCTTGGCATATTTGCTATTGCATGAAAAATTTCTTTTACTCCTCCACCAAAACCGCTGTTAGATTCCTTTACTTTTTCTCTAAAACCGAGGTCTGGTGGCGGGTATTCTTTTGAAGTGATAACGGTATACAATACTGCTGCTAAAAAGAAAAAAGCCCCAATATAAAAACTCCATTTTACATTATCCGGAATAATCCCACTGGCCGCAGTATCGCTGAAGTGCAACCAGTTTGTCATCATCCAGGGTAAAGCAGATGCGATACTTCCACCCAGCCCTATCATCAGGCTTTGCATAACAAACCCCTGCGTACGTTGGTCTTCATTTAATTTGTCGGCAACAAATGCCCTAAAGGGTTCCATCGCAACATTCCCAAACACATCCATTAACCAGAGTAAACCTGCAGCCATCCAAAGTACGCTGCTGTGCGGCATGAATACAAGGGCGATGGTACTTAAAATTGCACCGATTAAAAAATATGGGCGTCGCCTTCCGAATTTAGGATGCCAGGTTCTATCGCTCATGTAACCGATAATTGGCTGAACTATTAAACCTGTTAAAGGTGCTGCTAAAAAAAGAAATGGTATTTGATCTGCATTAGCATGAAGGTGTTCGTAAATTGGGCCCATGTTTGCACGTTGTAAATCCCATCCAAACTGAATACCAAAAAAACCAACACTCATGTTTATGATCTGCGAAAGATTTAGTTTGGGTTTTTCCCATTGAGCAATTTCAGACATAGCAATCGTTTTAGTAAATGAAGCAATTGTGTAAATAATACACTTCGATAAAAATACAATAAAAAATAATACCGATTGTACTTTTTAGACAGGCCAACCGGTATTTACCAAAAGCTTACGCTCAAAGCCCTTGCACATAATTTCAGCCAACACACATTAGCCTATAATGAAATTATATTTGGTATAACCCGGCAAAAATTATTCTGCCGGGTTTTGTATTGGTTTAAATTTTTTTATTGATAATCGTAAACAAGAAAGGCCCAGGGCGCAAGATTCAATTCCTGTTTGGCTTTTATAATTTCTTTTTGTGACGAAAAGACATTTAAAGGATTACCGTTAACTGCTTCATCAGTAATACTGAATTTTTGCGGCTCCTTTGAAAGATTTAAAATAACGACCACTTTCTTCCCTACTTTTTCTCTTTGATAAGCAAAAATGGAAGCATCGGCAGTACTTGCTAATCTTTTATAAGATGCATCAGCAGCCAGTGCTGCATTTGATTTGCGGAGCGCAAGCATGGTTTTATAAAAAAGAGCCATTTCTGTTTCGCCGGCCCAGGGTATGGTATCTTTTACAAAAAACTTCAACCTTTTTTTATTCATGGCTTCCTGTCCATTGTAAATCAGCGGTACGCTCTGGTACATGGTTTGAGTTAATACAGCAAAGGTTTTATAAGCATCGCCATACTTTTCAAACTCAGTTCCATTCCAACTGTTCTCATCGTGGTTGGCTGTAAAATACATTCGGTAAGCATTTGCAGGAAAACTATCTATACCAGCATTAATAAGTGAATCAAGCTGCTTTATAGTTCTTTCGTCTTTATACAGTTGCTGCATAAAGTGCATCATGCTCCAGGCATAGGTTTCATCAAATCCTGCTGCATGCAGGCCAGGTTTTTCACCTTCGGCAAGCATAAAAACGTTTTTAACTTTTTTAAGTTCTGTAATACATTCTTTCCAGAAATCTAACGGCACTTCTTCCGCCACATCACACCTAAAACCATCTATACCGGTTTCGGTAAGCCAGAATTTCATGGCTGCAATCATGCTGTCTCTCAATTCCCGGTTGGCGTAATTTAATTTCCGTACGTCGGTCCAGTCGAATGGTGGCACTAAATTGCCTGCCGAATCTTTTGCATAAAACTGTGGATGAGCTTTAACCCAGTTATTATCGGGCGAGGAATGATTGGCAACCCAATCTACAATTACCTTAAATCCCATCCCCTGCGCTTTTTTTACAAAAGCTTTCCAGTCTTCCATCGTTCCGTAGTCTGGATTAACTGCCTGATAATTTTTTACAGCGTAGTAACTACCCATATCTTTTTCAGTCATTTTTCTTCCTTCCAAGCCGATAGGTGTAATCGGCATGAACCAAAGTATCTCCACTCCCATATCCTTTAACCGGGGCAATACTTTTTCAAATTCCATGATGGTTCCGGCAGCAGAATATTGGCGGAGGTTCACTTCATAAATATTGCTTTGAGCGCTCCAGTCCGGATGGCCGGAACTTGCTTCCACAACAGGTTCCTTATCTTTTCGCTCATTACAACTAATAACAAGTATTGATAATAAAAGTACAGGTAGAAATGAAAGGAGATTATATTTTTTCATGAGAAATTATTTTATGAAAGTTAATATTTTTCCTGGCATCCAAAAAAATCTATTAATTTTTCTTAGTAAAAAATGAAACGGAATTTAAGGATATCAGCCTTTGTTATTTTCAAAGTTGATGGAGATAAAAAAAACGGTTCAGGTTTTTTCACCATCATTTTCATGAGCATTCTTTTCGCTAAGCCTTTGTAATAAAGCTTCCTGCTTTTCGATAAGCCGGTTACTGCGATCGATTCTTCTGTTTTTAACTTTGTTATTTAAATAAAGCAGAACGCCAAAAGCGATAATGCCAATAAAAAATAAAAGCTGAATCATATTATTTTAATACCCAACCCGGGCAAATCATTATACAGGATTTTTCCAAAATCAAATTTCACTCCTTCTGCTGTGTCCTCCGTTAAAAGCAAAGGCCCATCCATGTCCACAAAATCAAGCATGGGCGCAAGTTGCGCAATGGCTGCTGTGCCTATCGAACTCTCGTTCATGCAACCAACCATCACCTGCATACCCAATTGTTTTGCCTGCGTTATCATGCGGCGTGCAGGTGTAATGCCGCTGCACTTGGTAAGCTTAATATTAATACCATGAAAATGATGCTGGCATTTTTCCACATCGGTTTCGGCAACACAACTTTCGTCAGCAATTAATGGCAGTGGCGATTTCTCGTACAAAACTTTCATGCCATCCCAATCATCTTTTGCCAAAGGTTGTTCAATAAACTCCACGCCCAACTCTTTTAACACAGGTATTTTTTGCAAGGCTTCTTCCATCGTCCAGCCAGCGTTTGCATCAACCCTAAAAACTGCTTTGGTATGTTTGCGCAGGGCAGTAACCATTTCTAAATCGCCCGGCACTCCCACTTTTATTTTATAAATTGGCCACGGCTTTTCCTGCATTTTAGCAATCATGTTTTCGATGCTATCGATACCAATTGTAAAATCGGTTAAAGGTGCTGCAGCAATATCTAACTCCCATAATTGGTGCAATTGTTTTCTTTTTAGTTTGCCGTAAATGTCCCAACCGGCCATATCCAACGCACATACCAAAAAAGGATTTGCAGGAAACAGGTGGTGCAGGTAATGCCAATATCTTTCAGGATCGGAGAATGCAAATTTTTCAACAAAGATTTTCTTCCGTTCCAGGTCTTCAACCATTTTTTCAACAGGAATGTTGTAGTAGCTGATGGCCGGTGCTTCGCCATAACCTTTAATACCCATAAAATCGAGCTCAACTATAAATGTTGGCTGATGCGTTTTTGTACCTTTAGAAATAGTGAATGGACGAAGAAAAGGAAGGTTGTATGTTTTGTATTGTACTTTCATGTTTCTTTAAATCACCTTCCGCTTTCCTTGATATATTTACTCAGTTCTTCAGTAAAAGATTTTTCTTTTATGAGATCTTCCAGGTTAATATGCATTCTATAATTCCAATAAAATTCTGCAACCGCAGGATTATTTATTCTTTCTTCATTCGGGTCTTCCCTTCTTAAATCAGCATCTATACCCATCAGATCCTGCAACTGAAAAATTGCCCACATGGCTGGCGAATAGAGGTGTTGCAGAATAATTTCCTTATTGATCCATGCTTCGCAATAAAAAGGAGGCGCACCACTTTTTCCCATCAGGCTGTTATAAAAATGTTTGGTTTTAATGCTGTCTTCTTCCCACCAGGCACGCACGGTACTCATGTCGTGTGTTGATGGTGATACCACACTAAGGTATGGTGCATCATTAGGATGAAAAAATTCGGAGCCCACGTTTTTAGGCATGCGCTGTATCTCCAGGCTTAAAATGCTGAGCTGTTCCATCACTTCGGGCACACAATGCGGCACCATGCCCAGGTCTTCGCCACAAACCAGCATATCGGTACTCCTTTTTAATTCTGGTAATTTTTTAAGCGCTTCTTTTTTCCAGAGTTCATCCTGGCGGTAAAAAAAATAATCTGTGTAAATTAGTACCAGTTCATTTTGCGAATGTGAGTCGAGGTTTTTAAAAGATGACGTATCCTGCATTAAAATACGGAAATGAAACTCCTGCCCGTTTGAACCTTCCACCTCAAAAAATATAACGTTGGCTATCACATCGTACAATCCCTGCTTTACGGTTTCATCAAATGCATTTGGCGTTTTAAAATATGCCTCAACCTTTCGCTGTGTATTAAATTTTTCTTTCAGTTTCAAACCGGTGAAAAAAGTTTTCTTCACGGCATCTTTTTTATCTCCAAAAATTTCGGAGAGTATATTTTCTGTAATGTAAGGTTCGGTGTAACGCGATCTTTCAAAAAGAATATGTTTTGAAAACAGTTCGTTGATATGCACCGGTAAAGCAGGCATAAACCTGCCCAGCAGGCCTTCTACAGCATGAGCAGGAATGCTCCATATACGAAAAAATCCAAGTATATGATCAATGCGGAAAGCATCGAAGTAATTACTCATCTGATCGAACCGTTTGCGCCACCAGGAAAAATCATCCTGCTGCATGGCCTCCCAGTTGTAGGTTGGGAAGCCCCAGTTCTGCCCTTTTGTAGAGAAAGCATCCGGCGGTGCGCCAGCCTGCTCATTCATGTGGTACAGACTGGGCTCTACCCAGGCATCGGCGCTGTTGCGGCTTATGCCAATGGGAATATCGCCTTTTATGATAATGCCGTTTTTATGTGCGTATTGGGTTGCATCCTTTAACTGGAGGTGCAGGTGATACTGGATAAAATAATGTATGGCAATTTCATCATAATTTGCCTGCAGCGGACTCACCAGTTCCTGTATCTCACTTTCATTGTACACTGCATATTTTTTCCAGGCGTTGAAATCAGCCGTTTTATATTTATCCCGCAAATAAGAAAAAGCGGCATAAGGCTCCAGCCAGTGGCGGTTCAACTCAAAAAAAGTAATGTAGTTCAAATCATCTCTGAAACCATCTTTTTGAAGGGAATATAATTTGTGTATCGCTTCATTTTTAATTTTCATTACCCCCTCATAATCCACTTTATCCAGTTTGTTTAGTTGTTTTTGCTTTGATGCAAGTGCTGTAATTACATCACTACTTTCTTTTCCTGCTACAACTTCTACATTTAAAAGCATGGGATGCAATGCAAAGGCTGAAATGGCTGAATATGGATAGGAGTCTTTCCAGCTAAATGTTGCGGTTGTATCATTTACCGGTAACAATTGAATCATTTTCAGGCCGGAAGCTTTGGCCCAGTCGACAAGCTGTTTTAGATCAGTAAACTCACCGGTGCCAAAACTGCTTTTGCTGCGCAAACTAAAAACGGGAATGGCCACACCGGCACCTTTCCAGTTTACGTTATTGAGTGCTGCAAATCCGTCATGAATGATAGTGAATGCATCTTTACCATACTCACTCAGCAATACCCGGTTATTCCCATCTTCAAACTTTATTAACTTTTTAATGCCAACATCGTAAATCCCGTATTTATATTCCAGCGGAAAAACAGTTTTGCCAAGGTCAAGCTGAATGGTCCACCAATGGCCTTTTTTACTCAATAGTAAAACTGCCTCCTCGTCCCAATCATGTAAAGCTGCTGATGAACCGCTGATGCAAATAACTTCATCGGGTTTTAGTAAGGGTGCCTTTACCCTGAATTCATGCGTAGGTTTTGCCGACTTTTTTTCTACGGTGTATTCAGTGGGCTTGTGCATCAGTAATACATTTGCAAAAGCTGCAGTATAAAAAACATTTTCATATTGCCCCGCATGGTTCCAGGTATCGTACAATACAATTTTTGTTGCTTTTAAATCATCCAGCGCTGCAATACGGTCATTACCATACTCATACACAAGTGCGTCCTCATCCTGCTTTAATATGTAGCGGTAGCAAAGCGGCTCAAAAATATCCGCTGCATCCATTTCTACAGTTCCATACCAAAGTTGATCATTAAGGTAGCTGAGAGCAACTGCTTTTTTTTCGTCATCATTACCCAAAACTGCCGTACTACCCGCAACAAAAAGGCGTTGTCCGAACGTGGTTGAATACCGCAAATAAAAATGTAAAGTCATCAAAACAGTTTAATTTTTGGCAATATACCGATTTACATAAAAAATATAACATAGAACCTGCAAATTACTGCAGATAAAAAGTTCTGCCTTATATTTGCAAAAAAATAAAATAATAAAATGGAAACAACCAAAAAGAAAACCGGCCTTTACTGGGTATTGTTTTTAGCCTCTGTGGCTGCATTTTTTTTAGTATTAATATCTCCTATAGGTTCGTACGTCAGCATGGTATTGCCTTTTAATACTACATTTTTAGCCAAGGCACTCGATTTAATGTAAGGCATGCCCGAAAAAAATTATATGCCATTTACCTTGCGGTGAATGGCTTTTTTATTTCATTTAACTAAAAAATAAATAACTAAGTATCCTTGCCAATGAGTTCAACAGTATCAATAATGCTGGTACCAAAAACTACAAACCACAAACTACAAACCTGTTAACTACTCAGCCGTTGATACTTTTACAATATTGGTTGGCAGGTGTAATTCAACCGGTGTGCTTCCGGTATTTACTACCACATCGCCGGTATTTAAAAAACCCCGTTCTTTTAAAATATTTATCTGGTCAAAAATAATATCATCAAGGCTTTCTTCCTCGGCATAATAAAATGCACGTACACCCCAGCTTAAACTTAATTGGGCCAAAAGTGTTTTTTCTTTACTGAAAATATACAGCGGTGCTTTTGGCCGGTAGCTGCTGAGCATAAAAGCCGTGTAGCCACTTTGTGTCATACCTATCAATGCACGTGCATTGGTGTCGTTTGCCAGTTTGCAGGCACTATAACAAATAGCATCACTTAAAAAAGAAGGCGAGTGAGGTTGCGGAGAAAGAATATCATCCCGGTTATAATCGTAAACCGTTTTTTCCACTTCAAGAATAATTCTCACCATTGTTTCTACTACCTGCACGGGATATTCACCCATGGCCGTTTCGCCACTCAGCATTACCGCATCTGCACCTTCCAGCACTGCGTTTGCAACATCACTTACTTCGCTACGGTTGGGTTTGGTACGGTCCATCATGCTCTCCATCATCTGCGTAGCAACAATAACCGGTTTTGCACGGTGCATACTTTTGCGTATCAATTCTTTTTGTATGATGGGGACCTGCTCAACGGGAACCTCAACACCCAGATCTCCACGGGCAACCATAATGCCATCACTTTCAACAATAATATCTCTGATGTTTTTTAGTGCCTCGGGCATTTCAATTTTTGCAATAACTTTTATCTTACTTTTCTTCTCTGCTATAATGCTTTTTAATTCAACAATATCCTGCTTTCTACGTACAAATGAAAGTGCCACCCAGTCAAGGTTATTTTCAATAATAAATTCCAGATCAGCATAATCTTTTTCAGTCATGGATGGCATGGTTAGTTCTGAATCGGGAAGGTTAACACCTTTTTTAGGCAATAACATGCCGCCGATTGTGATACTCACCAAAACTTCTTTTGGGTTAAGGATGGCTTTAACCTTCACTTCCATTTTTCCATCATCCAGAAAAATACGTTCGCCCACTTTTACATCCGTTGTTAGATTTGGGTAAGAAACATAAACTTTAGATTTTGTGCCCACCTGTTTTTCTGTGCTGAAAATAATATCATCGCCTTCAACCATTTCAACCATGCCATTTTCAAGTTCCCCTACTCTTAATTTAGGCCCCTGTAAATCGCCGAGGATCGCAATATTAAATGGCTGCGATTTATTAATCGTTCGAATATGTTCAATGATCTCTTTTTTGTTATCGTATGCACCATGAGAAAAATTAAGCCTGAATACATTTACACCGGCCTTGGCAAGCTCCAGTAATTTTTCCAGGGTGTCGCAGGCTGGTCCTACTGTTGCTACAATTTTTGTTCTTTTCTGCGAATGTGAAATACCGGTTTCCTTATCCATCTGCTGGTGCAGGTATTTGCTGATGTGTTTGCTCATTTAATAAATTCAAAAGTTAAAAGTGAAAAATTAACATGAGGCTCTTTTATTCCTCATTTTCAATTTCTAATTCTTATGTGGCTAATATTTTTACGATCTTAAGCCATTCTTCACTGATGCGTTGTTTTTTCTTAATCGCTTCATCCAGCGGAATATAATTTATCTTGTTATTTACTACTCCTACAAAAACATTGTGCCTGCCTTCCACCAATGATTCCACAGCATGGTATCCCATCCGGCTTGCAATTAACCTGTCGAAGCAACTGGGCGATCCGCCACGCTGGATATGGCCTAAAATGCAAACTCTAACTTCCAGCAATGGCAAACGTGATTTAATAAATTTTGCAACTTCATTGCCGCCGCCAAACTCTTCTCCTTCGGCAACCACAATTAAATTCACTAATTTTTTACGCCTTTCTTTTTCGGCAAGCTGGGTAATAATATTTTCTATTTCTGTTTTGCGTTCGGGTATCAGAATATTTTCGGCACCGGTTGCAATACCGCTGTGCAGTGCGATATAACCGGCATCCCTGCCCATTACTTCAATGATGAAGAGGCGGTCGTGTGCTTCGGCTGTATCCCGTATTTTATCAATGGCTTCCACAGCCGTGTTTACGGCGGTATCAAAACCAATGGTAAAATCGGTACCGGCAATATCTTTATCAATAGTACCGGGTAATCCAATACAGGGAATATCAAATTCGTTGCTGAATATCTGTGCTCCCCTGAAACTGCCATCGCCGCCGATGATAACCAACCCATTGATACCGTGGCTTTTTAAATTATCGTAAGCTTTTTTTCTGCCTTCGGGAGTAAAAAAATCTTTACAACGCGATGTTTTTAAAATAGTGCCGCCCCGCTGAATGATATTCGCCACGCTGCGACTCTCCATTTTAAAAATATCATTTTCCACCATGCCGCTGTAACCACGCATAATGCCGAAAACTTCCAGCCCATGATAAATTCCTGTACGCACAACTGCACGTATACAGGCATTCATGCCCGGACTATCGCCACCCGATGTTAATACGCCAATTCTGATAACCTTCTTTTTCATGTTTCAAAAATAAGATTTATAACAGATAAATCTGTTTCACTAAAATAAAACAGCTTTATAAGCAAGCAAACAATCGGTAAGTATTTTTCTGCCGCAATGGTACTACATCCTTTCGGGTACGGCAATGCCCAATAAATTCATTCCGCTTTTTATAACGTTTGCGGTGAATAAAGAAATCTGTAAACGCAGTTGCTTTTTTGTTTCTGTTTCAGCGTTGACAACAGACAGCTCGGAATAAAACGAATTAAATGTTTTAGCAAGATGGAAAACGTAATTGGCAATAACAGATGGGTTTTGTTCAAGTGCCGCCTGTTCTAATATGGAAGGATATTGTTCGGCTACAACAATAACTTCTTTTTCGGCTTTCAATAAATCATGGGTGTTTGTATCATTGCCCATTGCCAATTGCCCACTGCCCAACTGCTTTCTTAAAATGCTCTTTATCCGGGCATAAGTGTACTGCACAAACGGCCCCGTAAAGCCATGGAAATCGATACTTTCTGCCGGATTGAATACCATTGTTTTTTTAGGGTCAACTCTTAATAGATAAAATTTCATAGCACCCAAGCCGATGGTATTGTACAATGCCGTCAGTTCTTCTGGAGTAAAATCTTTTACCTTACCCAGTTCTTCGGTATGTTGTTGCGATGTACTGAGCATTTCTTCCACAATATCATCGGCATCAACCACGGTGCCTTCACGGCTTTTCATTTTGCCGCTGGTAAGTTCTACCATGCCGTAACTTAAATGAAAAATATTTTCAGCATTGGGCATACCCAGTTTTTCGCAAATAAGTTTCAACACTTTCATGTGGTAATTCTGTTCGTTACCTATCACATAAATACTTTGATCGATTTTGTATTGCTCATACTTCTGCAAAGCCAAACCAATATCCTGTGTAATGTAAACAGAGGTACCATCGCTGCGCTGCACAATTTTTTCATCCAGTCCATCGGCAGTCAGGTCTATCCAGATACTGTTGTCATCTTTATAATAGAACACTTTTTTATCTATTCCCTGCTGCACAATATCTTTACCCAGCAGGTAGGTATTGCTTTCGTAATAGACTTTGTCAAAGTCGGCGCCAATGCTGTTGTAGGTAACATCAAAACCTGCATACACCCAACTATTCATCGTTCTCCACAGTTTCATCACTTCGGGTTTTCCGTCTTCCCAATCGAGCAGCATTTGCTGCGTTGCTTTCATAATGGGTGCTTCTTTTTCAGCTTCATCTTTTGTTTTGCCTGCAACAATCAATTCAGCAACCTGTTCTTTATAAACATCGTTGAACTGCACGTAATAATCGCCTACAAAATGATCGCCTTTAATGCCTGTGCTTTCGGGTGTAGCACCATTGGCAAAAAGCTGCCAGGCAATCATACTTTTACAAATATGAATACCTCTGTCGTTTACAATGCAGCTTTTTACAACTTCGTAGCCGTTGGCTTTTAAAATTTCAGCAACACTCCAACCTAAAAAAATATTTCTTAAATGGCCGAGGTGTAAAGGTTTGTTGGTATTGGGTGATGCATATTCAACCATCACTTTTTTACCATTCAATGCTTTTTTACCGTAACAGATATCGTTGTGGTTTTTCTGCAGCAGATCCTGCCAGTAAGCATCGGCAACGGTAAGGTTTAAAAAGCCTTTAATAATATTGAATGCAGAAAAAAACTGCGGGTAGTTTTTAGTAAGATGCTCACCCAATTGGTTGCCGATAACATCGGGCGACAATTTCAATGATTTTACCAGCGAAAACATTACCACCGTATAATCTCCCTCAAATTCAGGCTTGGTCTGGTTTATCTGAAAATCCTTCTCCGTAAAGGATTGGTTGTATAAAGCTGACAAACTTTCTATGCTACTTTTTTGTAAAATACTAACTATTGACATGCTGCAAATATAATTAACTGTTTGTAGTTTAAGGTTTGTTGTTTGTGGTTAAAACAGCGCGTGGAATGAAACTCCCAAACAATCAACAACAAACCACAAACTTTAAAACCTCCCAATCCCCTATCTTTGCGCTCTTTTTTACAACTATGATAAGTGCAAATAATATAACGCTGGCCTACGGCAAACGGGTTTTGTTCGATGAGGTAAATATCAGCTTTACAAAAGGAAACTGTTACGGTATAATTGGTGCCAATGGTGCCGGTAAATCTACCTTTTTAAAAATAATAAGCGGGGAAATTGAGCCTAATAAAGGAACCATAGACATTACACCCGGCGAACGTATGGCGGTTTTAAACCAAAACCAGTTTGCGTTTGATGAAATAACCGTTTTAAATACCGTACTGATGGGTCACAAAAAAATGTGGAAAGTGATGCAGGAGAAAGACGCCTTGTACACCAAGGAAGATTTTACCGAGGCAGATGGTATTAAAGCCGGCGACCTGGAGCATGAGTTTGGCGAAATGGGTGGCTACACAGCGGAAAGTGATGCAGCTACGCTGCTAAGCGACCTGGGTGTAAAGGACGAACTGCACCAGACGCTGATGAAAGATATTGCAGCCAACATTAAAGTAAGGGTGTTGCTTGCACAGGCTATTTTTGGTAACCCCGATATTTTATTGCTGGATGAGCCTACCAATAACCTGGATGTGGAAACCATTAGCTGGCTGGAGAATTTTTTAGCCGATTATCAAAATATTGTTCTGGTTGTAAGTCACGATCGTCACTTTTTAGATTCGGTTTGTACCCATGTGGCCGATGTGGACAGGAGCAAGATTAAGGTGTATACCGGCAACTACAGTTTCTGGTACGAAAGCTCTCAGTTGGCTGCCCGACAGATGAGCGATAAGAATAAGAAAAATGAGGACAAGCGTAAAGACCTGTTGGAATTTATTGCACGGTTTAGCGCCAATGCTTCTAAAAGCAAACAGGCTACTTCCCGTAAAAAGGCGTTGGAAAAACTGGTTATTGAAGATATTGAGCCCAGCAACAGAAAATACCCAGGCATTATTTTTAAGCAGGATAGGGAAGTGGGTAACGAGATATTAAAAGTTGATAATCTTAAATTAAAAATTGAAAACAAGACTATTTTCGACAGAATAAAATTTGATATTCAGAAGGGTGATAAGATTGCATTTTTGAGTCGTGACCCAATTGCATTGACCAGCTTTTTTGAAGTGATAAATGGCCGTATGAAAGCCGACAGCGGAACTTACGAATGGGGTACAACCGTTACTACGGCTTATTTACCCAACGATAACAGCGAATATTTTGAAGGCAGCACCTTAAACCTGATGGATTGGTTACGCCAGTATGTGCCGCCAACAACCAAGGATGTGGATGAGGATTTTTTACGCGGATTTTTGGGCAAGATGCTTTTTAGCGGGGATGAAATTTTAAAGAAGACCAATGTATTGAGCGGAGGAGAAAAAGTGCGCTGCATGGTCAGCAAAATGATGCTGCAAAATCCCAATGTGCTGATACTGGATGAACCAACCAACCATCTTGATCTGGAGAGTATCATTTCTTTCAATGATAATATGGTGGCTTACGCAAGTGTGGTTTTATTTACTACCCATGATCACCAGTTTATGCAAACCGTTGCCAACCGCATTATTGAGCTTACACCAAAAGGCATGATAGACCGTTTGATGACCTACGACGAATACCTGGCAGATGACAGAGTGAAGGCGATGAGGAAGGAGTTGTACAGTTAATGTGATAATCTGCAAATGTGCTGATGTGCTAATTTGCTAATGTGCTAATTTTTTAAATGGCAACAGAACAAGAAATATGTAACAGTCGAAGGAATTAGCTAATTAGCACATCAGCTAATTAACTAATTGACTCTCTATGGCAAAAAATAAGATCATAGCACTCATCGATTTTTTTTACCCGCCGTTCCGCAGGTTTATGCCGGAGCAGACTTTTCGTTATGCAGCTTGTGGCGGCGGCAATACCGTTTTAGGATTGGCACTTTTTAAAATTTTACTGGTATTTGTTTTTAAATACGAAAATGTGGAATTGGGATTTTATACTTTAAAACCACATAACGCCGCACTCTTCGTTTCCTTTTGTGTAAATTTTGTAGTAGGGTTTATCTTAATGCGCTACGTGGTTTTTGTAGATTCTAATTTAAGAGGAAGGATACAGCTGTTCAGATACGGGTTATCATTTTTACTGAATCTTACACTCAACTATTTTATCCTTAAGGTATTTGTTGAAGTATTTGGCTGGTGGCCGTTCCTGAGCCAATGCCTTACAACGGTTATCATTGTTACCATCAGTTATTTAAGCCAGAAACATTTTAGTTTTAGAAACCGGAAAAATATCGAACAAAGAACAAGGAATACTGAATAACGAATTTCCCCAATTCCTAATTCCTAATCCCCAAATCCCTATAGTCTTCCCTTACCGGCGTAAACACATCAATAACCTTACAGGCAGTAACTGCCAGAGCACCATGCAATACATTGGAAGCAATAAATGCGCCCATGCCCGGCAGCAGCAATTGCGTTTCTCCGTTTAATGTAAATTCCATTTCTCCTTCAAGTACATAGGTCCATTGTTCATGCGGATGACTGTGTATTGGTGCAATTACACCTGCTTCCAGTGTTACACATCCGAATGTGGAATTTGCTGAATGTTCCATTGCACTATGTATACCCGGGAAAATGGTTTGTTTATTTTTTGTGTTGTAGTTAATGAAAGACATGTACTCGTTTTTAGTGTTTCAAATGTAATGAATAAATGAGATAGCTGTTGCGGCGTTCATTTTATACTTCTATTCCGCTGCTTTTACTAAATTCTTGTAGTTTTTAAGTTAACTATGGATTTCTTTTTATTAAACATCGACCTGGGAAGCGGCAGTTACCTGTTGCAAATGATCATTGCGGCGGTGTTGGACGTCAGTTTCTTTGTTAAAAATTTCCGGCTAACCATAAAATCATTTTTTACCGGTAAAAAAGACGAAGATAATCTGCCTGTGTAAAAACGCCCGGTAAAAAATCCAGTTATAAATGCACATGCATCCTGCTTCATACATAGACAACAACGGTTTTGTTTTTCAGCGGTACGTTAAATTTTACCGCTATATCGCTCCGGTTTACGAAACGCACTATGCCCGTTTGAGGCACTCATAAAAATGTTTTAAGCTCTTTCCAAATGACAATATTTTTTTTCTCAGCTTCGCTGGGAAAAGGGGCTGCCACAAAGTCACAAAGGCACGAAGTAGAAAAATGCTACGCATTTTCCTTAGTGCCTTCGAGCCTTTGTGGCTACATTCAATTTTATAAAAAATTGGTTACCAAACTTTTAAAATACTTGTCATTAGCAGCTTGTCGAAACCGGTATGCAGGAGTGAACCCGCCTTCGGCAAAACTAAAATTGCCACAGAAGCACAGAAACACAGAAAAATACATTTTCGTTTCGTCTTCTGTGATTCCGTGCCTCAGTGGCAAAACCATTTCCGAAGGAAATCCATTCGTATTAATTCCTGTACTGAGCTTGTCGAAGTATCAGTGGCAAAAAACAATCGCCGCAGGCGAAAATAAATCCGTGGCTAACCCATTTCCGCAGGAAATTCCCCGTGCCTTTGTGGCTATTATTCCCCGTGAAGATCCTAAAACCCTGACCTTTTCGGTCTGGCTGCTTTGTTAACCTGCCAAAATTGCACTCATAATCCCCTTGGCATAATCATTGCCAATTCCTTTGTAATCAAATAAAAATTTACATCATGGGAAAAATAATAGGAATTGATTTAGGAACCACCAACAGTTGTGTATCTGTAATGGAAGGCAACGAGCCGGTGGTAATTGCAAATGAAGAAGGTCGCCGCACAACCCCGTCGGTAGTGGCTTTTCTTAAAAATGGCGAGCGTAAAGTAGGCGATCCTGCCAAACGCCAGGCCATAACCAACAGCCAGAACACCATCAGCAGTGTTAAGCGTTTTATGGGCCGCCGCTTTGATGAAGTGACGGAAGAAATTAGCCATTGGAGCTATAAAGTGGTAAAAGGTGACAATAATACCGTGCGTATTGACATAGATGGCAGGCAATATACCCCGCAGGAAATTAGTGCGATGGTATTGCAGAAAATGAAGAAAACTGCCGAAGATTACCTGGGTGCCGAAGTAACCGATGCGGTAATTACCGTGCCTGCCTACTTTAACGATGCCCAGCGCCAGGCAACCAAAGAAGCCGGTGAAATTGCAGGTTTAAATGTTCGCCGTGTGGTAAACGAACCAACCGCTGCTGCACTTGCTTACGGACTGGATAAAGGTGGCAAAGACCATAAAATTGCCGTGTTCGATCTGGGTGGTGGTACATTTGATATCTCGGTATTGGAACTGGGTGATGGTGTATTTGAAGTAAAATCTACAAATGGAGATACGCACCTTGGTGGTGATGATTTTGATAAAGTAATTATGGATTGGCTGGCCGATGAATTTAAAACGGACGAAGCCATTGACCTGCGTAAAGACCCGATGGCTTTACAGCGTTTAAAAGAAGCATCAGAAAAAGCAAAGGTTGAATTATCATCTTCAACAGAAACAGAAATTAACCTGCCTTATGTAACAGCCGTTGATGGCGTGCCAAAGCACTTAGTAAAAAAGTTAACCCGTGCAAAATTTGAAGCACTGGCCGATAAATTATTTGAGCGTTGCTTAAAACCATGCGAACTGGCATTGAAAGATTCCGGTATTGATAAATCAGCCATTGATGAGATCATTATGGTTGGTGGCAGCAGCCGTATTCCTAAAGTGCTGGAACTGGTAGAAAAATTCTTTGGTAAAAAACCAAACCGTGGTGTTAACCCCGATGAGGTTGTTGCCATTGGTGCAGCCATACAGGGTGCAGTGTTAAGCGGCGATATTAAAGATGTATTGTTGCTGGATGTTACCCCGCTAAGCCTTGGTATTGAAACCATGGGCGGTGTAATGACAAGGTTGATCGACAGCAACACCACCATCCCAACAAAAAAATCAGAAACATTCAGTACAGCCAGCGACAACCAGCCAGGCGTGCAGATACATGTATTGCAGGGCGAGCGCCCCATGAGCAGCCAGAACAAAAGCCTGGGCACTTTTAACCTCGATGGCATACCGCCTGCACCACGTGGCGTACCGCAGGTAGAAGTTATTTTTGATATTGATGCCAACGGTATTTTACACGTTACCGCCAAAGACAAAGGCACCGGTAAAGAACAAAAAATACGCATTGAAGCAGGCAGCGGCTTAAGCAAAGAAGAAATTGAAAAAATGAAGAACGATGCCAAAGCCAATGAAGAAAGTGATAAAGCCGAAAAAGAAAAAGTAGAAAAAATAAATGGTGCCGACAGTTTAATATTCCAGACAGAAAAACAACTGAAGGAATATGGTGATAAAATACCTGCCGATAAAAAAGAACCTATTGAAGCTGCTTTAACCAAATTAAAAGAAGCACATAAAAGCCAGGATCTTGCACAGATAGAAACAGCCAGTGCAGAAATGAACACCGCATGGACGGCAGCAAGTGAAGAAATGTATAAAGCAACGCAGGATGCTGCAGGTGCATCAGCAGGACCCGGTGCCCAACCCGGCGCAGATGGACAACCTGGTGCAGAACCTCAGCAAGAGGGTGGAGGAGAGAGTAAAGTGGAAGATGTGCCTTTTGAGGAAGTGAAGTAATCTTAAACAATTTTAGCCCTTGCAGATTAAAATGCAGGGGCTTTTTTCTTCAAACATATTTCGTGAAAAAATAAATAATCTAATATTTTTATTATGACTACAGATAAATTTTCAGAATGTAAGTTGCAAAATGGAGATGGGATTTTTGGTAAGTTTAAAGATGATGTAGGATTCCATATGAATTATAGAGGGGAACTTGATTTGGCTAAAGGAACTTTTTCAGTTTTCAATTTTTTTACAAAAAAAATTGAAACTATTAACATTAGTGAAATAGAATCATTGGACAAAACTTCTTAGCCGTATAGTAAATAATAGGTCTTTCAGTCGCAGTCTTGGCTTTTATTCACTCTTTTTGCATGCATCCCAATTAGACAAATTTTATTTAAAGAAAGAAATTATTCCTAAAGTACCTCCTATCAATCCTATTGCTCCAGCAATAATTGTAATGATAAAACTATATTTTGATAATTTAGAATATTTTATGGAAATATCGTGAGGATTATGTCCATGGTAGTTTGTAAACCAAGGTTTATTTATTAATTCTTGATTTATTATGTCAATTTCTCGGGCATTTTTCTTTATTCCAAGACCATTTTCTTGATCAGCAATAAACCATTTTAAATCAACAGATTTATATGTTAGTAAGTATGCCTGCACTTTTTTAATAACATTTTTGTTTTCCATAATTGCTTAAATATTAATTTAGGTCAGTGATAAAATTAAACCTATAAATTTTACAGCAGGCGTTGGCTTAGTACCTTAACTCTTTAGTTCAAACTTGACCCGCTTCAGACTACCTTGCTTTTTTTAAAAAGAATTTGCTTTGAAAAAGGGATATTCTAAACACATGTTTTCTTTTACTTCAAAACTACCTTTCCATACGTAACCCTTTCCACCACCCCGTGCTTCAACATAATAAATTCCAGGTTTTAATATTCGGCAAACAGTCCCTTTACTAAAACAGCCAGGTTTTGTTTTAAAGCCGACTGTAATTCTATCCAATAAATTATCATCAAGCCTGATCTCAATTTCATCAGCTTTTTTTACATTACTCCAAAAGCATACATAGCCTGGTTTAATTGGCTCTGGTACAAGCTGTGGAGAGTCTAAGTCATATAAAAAATAGAGTTCTATTATGTTAAACTGCTCATTATTAAAATTGTTAAGTGTTACAACATTTTTCCCGTTACGTATTTCTCCGGTTGACATAAAATCAAGTGGAATATAATTTTCTACAATTAATTTTATTATTTTATTATCCTTTACCTCTACTTTTACTTCCTTGCAGAAATTTACATTATCAGTTGCAATAGCCTTGTGCCATCCATCAATAATTATTTTTGGGAAAGTAGAATGTTCTGAATATTGATTTTTAATGATAGTTAATTTTGCTAGAGATTGTTGCTTAACTTTCTCTAAGCGTTGTTGTTCTTTCAGTTGTTCTCTTTTATTACTTAACTCAGATTTAAAAATATTTGTAAATTCAAAAACAGCGTAATCAAAAGATGAACCCCAATAAAAACCATTCGTATTTTTTTCGTTTAAATATCCGGGAGGAGCATCTTTTCCTACAATTCCATAGTACGGTATATAGGTATAAGATGTATCAATTTTTTTTTGGGAAAAGAGCAAATTATTTACGAAAAGAAATACCAATAAGAAAACCCATTTTAACATTACAAAATTTCTCATAACTATAATTTCAAAAGTTTAGTAAAAGTCCTTATGAATAAAGGTAATTTTATTTTGGGTAAGTATTTTTTTTGCCCTTCATCGCCGCTGTTGGCATTACGTATGCCCACTCATCGCCGTTGTTGCCCCTCTGGCCAACAACAATAGCAGTTATTTGAGCCGCCGCCGCCTTGTCTCCTGACAAGCGGCGTTGCAACCGAAAGCTGTTAACACCCGCAAAAATCTCGCCGCTGTTGGCATCACGTAAGCCCACTCATCGCCGTTGTTGCGCCTCCGGCCAACAACAATAGCATTAAGTTATTTTCTGAAATACGCTCTTCTGTAATAGGTACCACCATTGCTACTGGTTATGGCCTTCTCCCATGTAAAATTTGTGCTGGTTAGTGTCAGGATGGTTACCCAACTAGCGCAGATATGCAGCGTAGCAAATGAGCGTTAGCGTATCTGTGCCAAATAAAACTCTTACCGCCGC
>JBBRCM010000014.1:0-47760 GCA_038204855.1 Chitinophagales bacterium | reverse complement strand
CTGATTTGAATTAATTATTATGGAAACAGCAGAACTAAAAGAACAACTTAAAAAGCAGATCATAGAATTCCTGAATCTTATTTCGGTAAAGCCTGAAGATATTAAGGATGAAGATCCACTATTTGGCGAAGGGCTGGGCCTTGATTCAATTGATTCCATAGAGCTGATTGTTTTATTGGGCAGAGAATATGGTATTGATATCAAAGACCCTAAAGAAGGCCGCAAGATTCTTACAAACATTAATACCATGGCTGCTTATATTGAGGAGCATCGTACAAAATAAAAATGCGGTGCATTTTTTTGAATTTTGTTACAGGCGGTTGATCCATGATGAAACTTCATTGGCGGAGTTTATCCTGAGCGAAGCCGAAGGACTCCGTTCAAATTCAGTTTTTCAATTGGGCTTTGTACATGTTTATTGCTTGCTTAGAAAATTATAAAGTGATAATCCGTTGGTGGAGTTAATTTAAAAAGCCTCGTAGAGACGATAGATTGGTAGAGAAAATAAAAAATGGATAACAAAGTGCCGTAGGCACGACAGGATTGCTTAACAATCTGTTGTCCCAAAAAGACAAATAAAATAACTCCGCTAACGACTAAAAAAATAATTAACCATAAAGATTTTTAAAATTAAATATTGAGCAGAATTTTCATAACCGGCATCGGAGTAATAAGTGCTATCGGAAATTCTGTAGCAGAAAATCACCAGGCACTTAAAGATGGAATTTGCGGTGTAAAGAAAGAACTCAATCTTTTTCCTTCAAAATACGCCGGCCTGCTGCCTTTTGGCCAGGTACCTATAAGTTCAGAAACATTAAAACAGCAATTACAAATAACAGAGAAGGGCGTAACCCGAACAAGTTTACTGGCCGTTCATGCACTTAATCAGGCCTTACAAAACAGCGGCTTATCAACTGCCGATATCATCGCTCCAGAAACTGCATTAATTGGCGCCAACACTGTTGGCGGTATGTGTTTAACTGATGAATTGTATGCAGATGCGAACACAAAAGAAAGCGGTTCAGAATATACTTCTTCCTACGACTGTGCATCTGTAAACTTATTTTTACAAAAACATTATAAAATGAATGGTATCATCAATACCATCAATACAGCCTGCTCATCATCTGCCAATGCCATTATGTATGGTGCTATGCTTATGCAAAACGGCTTTGCCAAAAGAGCCATTGTTGGCGGCACCGATAGCCTTGCAAAATTTACCATCAATGGTTTTAATGCGCTGCATATTTTATCGCCGGATAACTGCACGCCATTTGATGAAGGCAGGCAGGGTTTAAACCTGGGAGAAGGCGCCGCTTTTTTAGTGTTGGAAAGAGAAGAAGACATCAATGGCAAAAAAGTATATGCTGAGTTAACCGGTTATTGCAATACCAACGATGCATACCATCCTTCGTCTTTGTCTGATGAAGGCGATGGACCATTTCTTTCCATGCAGGGTGCATTAAAGCTTGCAAACCTTAATGTAGATAAAATTGACTTTATTAATGCACATGGTACTGCAACAGAAAATAATGATCGGGTTGAAAGTATGGCGATGATTCGTTTGTTTGATAAGCCACCGGCATTTGCATCAACCAAAGGAAACATAGGCCACACGTTGGGTGCAGCCGGCGCTATAGAAGCGGTGTATAGTATTTTAAGTTTACTGTACCAGGAAGTTTATGCAAACCTACATTTTAAAAATCCGATTGCTGCTACAGGATTATCGCCTGTTCAATCTTACAAAAAAATGCCGGTTAACCATGTTATGAGTAATTCATTCGGATTCGGTGGTAATTGTTCTTCACTTATTTTTTCAAAAATATAAGCCTTGCTGTACATTCATAAAACATATTGCATATCGCCTCAGCAAAATCCTTTGCAGGATGATATGGATTTGATAAATGAACCCGCAAATAAAAAGCTATTAGCCATTGAACCATCTTACGATCAAATACCTCCTGGCATTTTAAGGCGAATGGGCAAAGCTATAAGAATGGGCGTTGGTACTGCATTGCCTTTGATAGATCAAGCGAATCCTGTATACGGCATCATCATAGGCTCGGCAAATGCTGGCTTAGATGAGTGTGTGAAATTTTTAATGCAGATTGTAGATTATGAAGAAGGGCAACTTACACCCGGCAATTTTGTACAAAGTACTGGCAATGTAATTGCGGGGCAGTTAGGTTTAATCAGTAAAAATAAAGGCTACAACATAACCCATATACATCAGGGCCTTGCTTTTGAAAATGCATTGATTGATGCGGTGATGCAGCTAAATGCAAACCCATCAAAAAGTTACCTGCTGGGCGGCGTTGATGAAATATCTCCCTACCATTACAATATTGAAACCTTAAACGGCGCTTATAAAAAAGAAGATATTTCTAACAAGGAGCTTTATAAATCTGAAAGTGCGGGTTGCCTGCCTGGTGAAGGTGCTGCCATGTTTGTAGTAAATGCAAATGCCGGTTCGGCCATTGCTGCTGTAAAAGCCATTCATACTTTACATACAGATAATGTTGACCTGGTAAAACTACAATTGCAATTATTCCTGAAGAAAAATGCCGCAACACAAATTGACCTGCTTATCTCCGGCGAAAATGGCGACAACAGAACTTTACCCTTTTATACAAATGCTGAATCTTTACTGCCTGATGATGCTTCAATTGTACGTTTTAAACATCTTTGCGGCGAATTTGCAACGGCATCCGCAATAGGGCTGTGGTATGCCTGCGAAATAATGCAAACGCAAAAAGTACCGGCGCTAATGTTTAAAAAGAAATCCTCAAAAACTATTTACCGTAATATTTTGTTGTATAATAATTTTAAAGGTTACCAGCATAGTTTTATTTTAATTTCAAGCGATAAGTAATAATAAATTGTTTCTACGTTTTGTCTATTTAAAATAACTTTAACCAGCTTTCAATTTTAGCTTATGAAGAAAAGGTGGAGCTCTCTTTTTTATTTTTGTATAGTTGTTGGAATGGGCTTCGCTATTTACTGGATAGCAAAAAAAGGCAACGTTCTTCAAAGCCCGGCGCTTACGGCTGCACAGATTGAAAAGACTAAAGAAGCAACTGTTGCCAATGATTTTAATGTCTTCAAAGATTCTTTTAGTGATAACCTTACCGAACCTTTAGCTGTATTATTGTTACAGATAATTGTAATCATTGCCTGTGCAAGGTTGTTTGGCTATCTTTTTAAAAAAATAGGCCAGCCTGCCGTTATCGGCGAAATTGTTGCAGGCATTGTTTTAGGTCCATCGGTAATTGGTGCATATTTTCCAGAGATCAATCATTTTTTATTTCCTGCAGCTTCTTTGTCATCGTTAAGTTTCCTCAGCCAGATAGGGCTTATACTTTTTATGTTCATCATTGGTATGGAGCTTGATTTAAAAGCCATTGGCAAACAGGCTTATGGTGCCGTTATCATTAGTCATGCAAGCATCATCATACCATACACATTGGGTATGGGGCTTGCTTATTACATCTATCGTGACTATGCTCCCGCAGGCACAACATTTTTATCTTTTGCTTTATTCATGGGCATTTCCATGAGCATCACCGCTTTTCCTGTACTGGCTAGAATACTGCAGGAAAAAGGACTTACCCGATCCAAACTGGGTGCCACGGCACTTACCTGCGCCGCTGCCGATGACATTACCGCCTGGTGTATTTTAGCTGCAGTAATTGCATTGGTAAAATCCGGTTCGTCATTCAGTGTTTTATATACTATTGGCCTTGCAATAATTTATGTGCTTGTTATGTTGAAAGTTGTACGTCCTTTTTTAGAAAGATTAAGTACCGTTTACGACAGCAAGGAAAAAAGGAGAACGCCCATCATCGCAATGTTTTTTATTTTGCTTATAATTTCCTCTTACATAACTTCCATCATCGGTATTCATGCGTTGTTTGGCGCCTTCATGGCAGGCGTTATCATGCCATCAAGTTTTAGCTTTCGCAAAATTGTAATTGATAAGATCGAGGATGTAAGTATTATTCTGTTGCTGCCACTCTTCTTTGTAATAACCGGTTTAAGAACGCAAATAGGCCTTATCAACGAAGGGCATTTATGGATTACTTTCGGTTGGATATTGTTGGTAGCAGTTGCCGGAAAATTTGGCGGCAGTGCGTTAGCGGCTCGTATGGTAGGGCAAAGCTGGAAAGACAGTTTATCTATTGGTGTTTTAATGAATACCCGTGGACTGATGCAATTAATTGTTTTAAATATTGGTTACGACCTGGGAATTCTTTCTCCAGAAATATTTGCCATGATGGTCTTGATGGCACTCGTAACTACTTTTATGACAGTGCCTGCGTTGGATTTGATAAATTGGTTGATACCGGAGAAGATAGAGAAAATTGATGAAAATCTAATTCACAACAATACACATACCAATAGTAAGACTGTAATTTAATGAAAAGGCATCTTTTTATATTTTCTCTACTTATAGTTTACTTTAACACAGAAGTGAATGGGCAAGAAACTTATAGAGATTTTAATTACGAATTGTTTGAACCAAGAGATATCATTACAGATTTAAAGCATTTACCCAATTATTACATTACATGTGAGTATGCAAATAACAGAATATCGACCATACATGTTTTTGATAAAAGAGTCTGGAGTAAAGAAATATCAGAAAGTTATATCAGAGTAACATATAATTATGGTGGTATTATACTAAACTATGGCTCCGGAAAAGTTCAAAATAGTTATGGCAGAGTATTTCCTACACATATATATCAAACAGATTCTGCTTTTTTAATTAATGATACGCTGTTGTTTAAATCAACCACTAAAAACCGGGTAAGAGTTCAATATTTCACAAATATAAATTCGGACTCTATAGTTTTTAAAGAAAAAACTTACCCTTTTGTTACAAAAAAAGGGATACAAAATTCTCTTTTGGCAAGTTTTTCAAAATATGCAAAGTGGTTTTCTTTAGATGATAAATATGCATCTGAAGTATCTAGCGGTATTCTGAATATTAACAGCAAGACAGATTCTTTAATGAAGTGGAAGGCTTTTATAAGTATCATTACCCAATTACCAGAAGTGAATTTATAGAGGAAAGAATGCCATAAGCTTATTTTGGTTAAAGCATTCGGGGTCATTGTGTTAATTTTTAAATATCATCCGGCTTAAATCCAATTCTTTTTCTTGGTTCCTGTAGTGGATTTAACAACTGTTTTAATGCACTGAAAATAGTTTGTATTTCCTCACTGTTTTGTACTACTTGTTTTTCAAGTAACTCCAGCTTAAGTAAAATGTCTTTATGTGTAAGCAGCATTTCCCGGAGCTTTACAAAAACATCAATAACTTTTATGCTCATTTCAATTGCTCTGGCACTCTTTAAAACATTTGCCAGCATTAATACGCCGTGTTCTGTAAAAGCATAAGGCAGGTACTTGGCATGGCCGCCTTGCTTTAAGGTCGCATTTTGCGACCTTAAACTTTCATATTCTTTTTGAGTTAACTCAAACATATAATGTTTGGGGAAGCGGCTTAGATTCCTGTTTACCTGTTCTTTTAAACGCTTGGTTTCTACCCCGTATAGTTCAGCAATATCCCGGTCTATCATTACTTTTTTACCTCTTATCAGATGTATCTTATCTACTATTTTTTCTTCAATAATTGCAACAGTTATTTTTGCTTTTGCCATGTTGTTTTTATAAAGATTAAAGAATATAGGCTATTGTTGTACTGCATTTTGTGATAGCCATATTTGGTGTTGAGCCACTAAAAATACTCAAATAATTTTAAAAGAAACATGAGTTCCAAATACAACAAGCCTAAATTGACTCTGCCTAATGGCCAAACAATGATGGTTTTTGCTTTTTAATCCCTAACTTAATTTCATGGAAGAAAAATTCATCCCAGGTATTTACAACTATTGCGACCGTTGGTGCGAACGCTGTAGTTATACCACCTGCTGCCGCAATTTTGAAAGCACAGGTAAATTATCGTCCGATCAGCTTGATATAAATAACAAAGCATTTTGGGAATCAATTGCCGAAAATTTTCAACAGGCAATTGCATTGTTACATAAAGCAGCAGATGAGCAAGGCTTTGATCTTAGTAAATCAATGACAAAAGAAGAAGAAACAGTGTATAAAGAGCAGCAGGCATTTTTAAACACTACTGTTAACGATCACCAGGTTTCAAAACTTAATAAGCAGTACCAAAAGCTGGTAATGCCATTTGTACAAAAAAGCGAAGGCATAGTAGATAAGACAAGAGAACTCCTAAGCCATTTACATCTGGGAATAAAAACAGAAGAGGAGGTAGTATATACTGTTGCCGGTATTGGTGATTGTTTTGAGATCATTCAATGGTATTTATTTTTTATTGACGCTAAGTTGCAACGGGCATTGCGAGGTAAACTGGAGGGAGAAGATTGGCAAGAAGAAAATGGATTTCCGAAAGACAGTAATGGTAGTGCTAAAATTGCCATCATTGCCATTGACAGGAGTATGGGTGCGTGGAAAGGACTGTATAATGCCATGCCTTCTTCTGAAGATATTGCACTGGAAGCCCTTTCGTTACTAAGTCAAGTAAAGCAAAAAATAATAGAAGAATTCCCAATGGCTATGGAATTTAATAGACCGGGTTTTGATGATTGACACCAAAATTGTCGTTAATAAATTTATCAGATAAAAAAAGTAAATTTGGGTATTAAACACAATCAGTATGACAGCCTTAGCCATTCGTAAAAAATTAGTTACTTACATACAAGTGGCAGATGATAAAAAGCTAAAAGCAATATATACACTTTTAGAAGATGAAATTGAACAGGAAGGACGCATCAACCTGCAGCAATACAATAAGGAAATTGAGGAAGCCGAAGCAGAGTTTGGTAATGGGAGTTATATTACACATGCCGCCATGAAAAAGAAAATAAAGCAATGGTAAAAAAAGAATACCAGCTTGTATGGACAACCCGTTCGCAACAACATATCAGGGCTGCATACAAATACATTAGTGCGGAGTGGCCCAAAAATGCGGCAAAAGTAATAACAGATATTGTAACAGCAGCAGAGAAAGCAATAACAAATCCTGAATACTACGGTCCCGATAAATTTAAAACGAATAATGATGGAAGCTATCGGGCATTTGAAAAACACAGTTAGAGAATAGTTTACCGGTTTACAAAAAATATTATTCGTGTATTAAGGGTGAGGCATACAAATATGGAACCCAAAATCTATTAGGTTTAAATAAA
The DNA here is from genome assembly GCA_038204855.1 of Chitinophagales bacterium. Classification (GTDB taxonomy): domain Bacteria; phylum Bacteroidota; class Bacteroidia; order Chitinophagales; family Chitinophagaceae; genus Ferruginibacter. The sequence goes on along the minus strand of JBBRCM010000014.1, from coordinate 40,535 downwards.
TGCATTTTAGTGGCTATACACCTGTAGCTGTGCCTTGCATTTAAAATGCACCAACTCATCTTTAAAAAGTGAAGCCACAATATTTATTGCTCCGCTTTCATCTGTTGCGTATTTTATAGAGGCGTGAATCAGGTTATTTTCAATAGGATTTATAACAGCTAAGAATTTCATATCTGCAGCCTGTAGCAGGTTTGTTGATTTACCGATAACTTCTTCCAGAATTTCCTTTATAATCTGCATCATGCAAACACCGGGCACCACCGGCTGGTTGGGAAAATGCCCTTCAAATATTTTATGATCGGCATTGATAAACAATTCAGCCCAAATTTCGGTTTCAGAACTTACTTTATCATTGATGGTAAAAAAATCTTTTAGCAGCATTGTTGTTATTTTACAACTTTGCCAAAGTTTTGAACTTTGGCAAAGTTTCTAATTATCTTTCTATTCTTTTAAGGCCTATGTTAAATTCAAATGTTTTGTGCGATATGCCGATGGTATCGGGTATGCCGTTCTGGTAATTTTTCATCACAGCTTCTACAATTGTTTTTTTCTTGGATACTCTTTCCATACGAACCAGTTCATCTCCGCTTTGGTTTGTAATATAATAATTAAAGCCTTTTGCTTGAGGAAAAATAAAATAAGTGAGCCCTCCACTTGTTTTTATAACAGCCTTAGAATTGTCTAGGTTGTTCATCAGTACCAGCTCAAAATCGTGCTGCAATGTTGTAATTACCGATTTTTTATTCAGCTTTTTCATGATGGAATAAACTTTGAAATCACCATCTCGTTTAAATTCAAAATCAAAAAAACCAAAACCCATCTCATTGCTGAAAACCATACGGGTGCTGCTGTCAGGCATTTTTTTTATCAGCAATAAACCGCTTAAATGATTGCCAACAACATCAACAGTGGTATTATACAAAGCAACGGTAAAGTTGGGTTTAAATTTTTGCAGCACATTTACATCCGCCCCCACGGATTGCATTTGCTTGTAGGAAGGAGAGCAGCTTAGTAAGAAAAGAAAGCAGCTACTTAATATCAAATAAGGTATCCGGAATGGCCGCATTTAGTTCTTTATTGGTAAAACGCATGATGGTATTATCACCGGAAAGTTCCTGCATTTGAATGCTTACAACAGAAAAGTCTTTCTTATCTACAATTACATTGATGGATTTGAACATTTCTTTCATACCCTTGGCCACCGGTGTTAATTCAACCAGTGCATTGGTTTTATTTTCAAAAACACGGGTTTTAAAGTCGGTATTGTCAAGGGTTGTTCCCTGCATACAGTCAATCATTATTTTATTGATCTGCTGAAACATTTTGTTCGATTTGGTGGATACCTTGCTTTCCTTTGCCCCGTCTTTCACGTAAGCTTTATCCTTGTTCAGTATCATCAGGTATTTAAAAGGTTGAGTATATTCCATCCGCACACGACTATCTTTTTTAAACCAGAAATTACCCTTGGAAGTAATTTTTTCTGAAAGCATGCTCAGGTTTTTATCCTGTATAAAATCAGCCTTAATGGAATTGGTTTTTTGTGCAGCAGCAGCAAAGCTGGCTTTAAATTTTGGCAGGTCTGCAACGGCTGTATACCCTGCATACTGGGCTTTAACAACAAACCCCGACACCAGCACCAGCATTAATAGTATAGTTTTACGCATAAGGCTGCAAAGCTAACAATTTATCCAACGGTATAATGTTATAGCCTCTATTTTTAACTTCTTGTATAAATTCCGGCAGCACATTCAGTGTTATTTTGCAGGTATCGTGAAACAGGAAAACGGCACCAGGCTTTATACCTGCATTAATTTTATCAAGCAATTGCTGTTTGTCTTTAGCGACAGTATCAAGCGATCGTACGCTCCAGCCAACCGGTATGTACCCTTTTTTTTTGATTGCTTTTGCCAGGTTAGGGTTGGTAACGCCATAAGGCGGCCTGAAAAGTTTTGGCTTAAGGCCGATAGCTCTTTCCATTTCGGCATCCATTTGCTTCAGATCTTCTTGCATTTTTTTTGCACCATACATATCAAACCAAAAATGATGAGAGAAACTGTGGTTGCCTATGATGTGACCATCTTCATTTATTTGCTGTAGTATTTTTTCATTGCCACCAATGCGGTTGCCAATGCAGAAAAAGGTTGCTTTTACATTTTCATCTTTTAAAACCTGTAAAATTTCTGCTGTGTAATTTTCTGTCGGACCATCATCAAAACTAATGGCAATTTCTTTTTTATCAGTAGTTGCCTTACAAATAATTGGAATAAAAAAGTTGGAACTAACATTGATGCATCCCCAAAAGACAATAAAGGAATAGGCAATTAGCAATAGGCTATAGATATAAACTGGTAGGCCGTATTTTATATGTACTGTAATTGCTGCAGTAAGCAACAAAGTAAAAAAAATATTTGTGTTGCGGAAGTTTAACATGCCGACAGCAAAGATAAAGAATGATGTATGCTCTGGTAATGATTATAAATTAAAATACGATTGATTTTTTTATCCTGCGTAGCAGCATAATTCAACGCAGCAGGCAACTTGCCCGATTTGATAGTGGTAGCTGCAAGCCACATGGCAAATGATGCTGCCGTTGGATACTCACCACATAAATATTTATAGTCAACAATATCTTTATTGCTGAAAACAGTTTCAGTTAACCGGTAATACACTTCATCTGAAGCAGCATCTCCATTTTTTCCGGTGATGATCAGATCAACGTCAGCCATACTTAATGCACGTCTTTCTAAAAAAGAAGAAATCTGTTTTTCTATTTCAGTAATTCCATCGGGCTTATAAAAAGTATGCAATCCATCCAGTTTTGCATAATCGGTTGCAGATGGTGCAGTAGCCAATAAAAAAAATGCAGCGCCTTCACCGGAAATAGTTCCCTTGGTTTTTGTTTTATAAATATCAAGATTGGATACAGACCCCTGCTTATACAGACCGAGCCGGTTTAAAATAGTATGACTGCTGTTGGTTATCTCATCGATGGCACCAACCAATACGTTTGTAGCGTCTTTTTCTTTAAGTAGCATCATCCCGTCTAATAAAGCACTTTCAAAAGAAAAGCCACGGTGTACAAAAGCATTGTTGTAATTATTGCATTGCAGCAGTAAGCCAATTTGTGCGCCAATCGTGTTATGTGTTGATTGTATAAAAGCTGTTGGTGTAAGTAACTCTTCTTTAAACTCTACCATCTTACTTAAAAAAGAATTCGTGTCTTCCAGGCAACCATAAGCAGTGCCGGTAACAATGGCATCAGGTTTTTCAACTCCTGCTTCCTGCAGGCATTCCATGGCGGCGGCCACACCCATACGTATAATGCGGCTCATGCGCCTTATCTGTTTGGGATCAATAAAGTCTTTATAATCGGGTTCTATGCAGGCAAGCCGGTTACCAAAATACTCAACAGGGGCATCAACCAACGGCTGGTGGCCAAAGGTTTTTTGCGGTGAGATATTTCCTATTGCTCTGATGTACATGATTATTCGACTTTCAATTGTGCCCTTCTTTAGTAAAAGCTCAAAATTTCATCTTGAGCGGTATTTGCTTATTTATTTTAATACTGCCTTTTAGCTCCGTAGGAGTTTTATGTCAGTAGAAAATTGATCACCGAGGTATAAGAACCCCGTAGGGGTGATATGTTCCTAAAACATGGCGCTCCTACGGAGCTTAAAACGCAAGCGAACATATATTTTCTACTAACATTTCGCCTCCCTGAGGCTTGTCAAAACATCTTATTTAATATCTTAATCTACCTTAGAAAAAATTAATGATGAGCAATTGCCACCAAAACCAAACGAGTTAGAAAGCACATGTTTCACTTCCACATTTTTCACAATTTTGCTCTCAGGTACAAACGGCAGATCAACAATGGGTGTTTGCAAACGTAGGTTAGGAAAAATAATTCCATACTGCAAAGCCAACACAGAAAATACAGCTTCAATTCCACCGCTTGCACCCAATGTATGACCTGTAAAGGCTTTTGTTGAACTCATTTTTGGATAATGCCCGTCAAACAATCTTTTGATCGCCGTTCCTTCTGCAATATCATTATTCTGCGTACCGGTGCCATGCAGGTTTATATAATCAATGTCCTCAGGTTTTAATCCGGCTTTTTTTAATGCCCCGCTCATGGCTAAGTAAGAGCCAATCCCATCGGGCGATGAAGCCGTTTGATGGTAGGCATCGTTGGCATTACAATAGCCACTCAAAATCACATTTGGTTTATTTTTTAATGTAGCCGCAACTTTTTCCGAAACCAAAACCACGTAACCGGCACCTTCGCCAAGGTTAAGCCCACGGCGGTTTTCATCAAATGGCTGACAAAGCTGTTCGTCAACGATCATCAGGGTATTAAATCCGTTCAACGTAAATCTTGTCATGGAATCGGTGCCACCGGCAACAACCACATCAACAATGTTATTCCGGATAAGTCTGGCTCCCAAAAAAATGGCATTGGCAGATGATGAACAGGCGGTACTGATGGTGGTGATGTAATCTTTGATACCCAGTGCATCGGCAACCAGTTCTGTTACGCTGCCACACTCGTGGTTAATAACATCACGCAGTTTTCCCTTGCTGTTATCTGCTAAAAATTCGGTGAAGAAATTTTCAGTTTTATCCATACCGCCAACAGAAGTTGCGGAGATAAATCCTGTTCGTAAGTCTTTGATATTTTCAATGCCTGCATTATCAAGCGCTTCTTTAGCGGCAACCAAACTTAACAATGCTGAGCGGCTTTTTATTTTTGGCAGGCCCGTAATTTCAGCAAGTTCTTTGTTGCTTAGTTTCACTTCGGCAACCGGTAATCTTTGGCGGTGTACAGAATCTAACCGATGCATTGGCCCCATTCCGGCTTTTTCATTTTCCAGGGCATCCAGGCATTCGGCTACATTATTTCCTATTGCCGAAATAATTCCCATGCCGGCAACAAAGACTTGTTCGTTCATTTTTAAGCATTCTGGGCTTGATGAGCAGTTATATATTCAGCCATGGTTCTTACGGTTTTAAAAACCTTAGGCCCATCCTCTGCATTTGATAATTTGATCTTGTATTGTTGTTGTAATAAAACAATCAATTCCAGCGCATCAATCGAATCCAGGCCAAGCCCTTCAACAAACAATGGCTGATCATTCCCGATATCTTCCGGTTCGGTATCCTGCAAATTTAATTGGGCAATGATCTGTGTTTTCAGGTCTGCTATTAATTTATCCATTTTTATACTTTTTTGCTTTAACCCACCTTCAACAATCCTTCTACACCCTTCGACAAGCTCAGGATGACACGGATGACAAGGCGGACAGCTTTAACTGATATATTTTATTAAGATTTTCTTTTGTAAAAATAACTGAATTACCGCTTTTATCTTTCTCTATTAAAAATAAAGTTGCGTTGTACTTATCGTTCAGCACATCAACCCAACCGCAAATACAACACTGTAATATATTATTATTAATCAGGTTGCTCACATATTGTTCAATAAATCGGGCATCAAATTCATCAAAAATAAAAAAGGCGTTTTCGCCCTTAAAATGATGCCTGATGGATATTTCGCCAATTACAATATTGGGTAACGTATATACAAACAGAGCCGGGCTGGCCATTGTTTTGGTTGTTTCGTAGTACCGGATATCGGTATCAAGGCTTGAGTTGGCATTGGATAAGACAATGCCTACATCTTCGGCAATATATTTTTCTTTATTAAAACTGCCCTGCAATAAAATTTCGTTTGCCAACCAACCCAGTTTACTAAGCATATCCATCTTAAAAAATTTGGGATATTGCAAATCAAAATGCCGGTAGGCAGCAATCAAAAAATCAGAAAGGGGCAATGTTTTATCCTCAAAAACGGGTTGTTCGTTTTTATAAATAATACCCGTGTTTATAACGCAACTGCCCGTGATATGATTTTCTGTTTTCAATATTTGTATGATGCTTCTTTCTTTAAGCATTTAATGCATCTCTTACTTTAATAAGTTTTGCCAGTTTAATCAATGCTTTATCATGATCTTTTACATAGGGGTTGTTTGTATCCCAAACATAACCTGCAAGTACCGAGCATATCATACTTTTAATATCGGCAACCTGGTCATCTGCAAAAAAGATTGTGTCAAGTGTTCCTTCGTACCAGGCCATTACGTACGAGCGGAACGTATTTACACCCTGCATCATAAATTCTGTATAATCTTTTTCCCAATTTACATCTTCGCCCTTTAATTTTTTTATTACAAGATGTGCTGCCGTTTGGCTTGAAACGGTTGCCAGTGTTACGCCGGAAGAAAAAACAGGATCCAGGAATTCGGTTACATTACCGGTTAACACAAATCCATCGCCGAAAAATTTATTGGTGGTGCTTGACCAGGATTGAATGGATTTGGGTTCAAAAATAAATTCCACATCTTTCATTCTTTCTGCCAAGTATGGTTGTGTTGCCAGCAGACCCCTTAACTGGTCTTCGGGAGCCAACCCATCGGTTGATTCAAAAAACTCAGGTTCGCCCACAAAACCTACCGATGTATTTCCGTTTGAAAAAGGTATTACCCAGATCCAGATTCCTTTTTGATGTACAATGATGGTGATACGGTTTGGCTCATCATCCATTGTTCTTTTAGTATCTAGTACATGGGTAAACAAAGTTTTGCGGGGTGGCAGGTTTGATGGCCTGTCCATGTTGAACAAACGTGGTATCACCCGCCCGTAGCCACTTCCGTCAACAATAAACCTGGCTTGAATCTGCGATTTATTTCCTGCAATATCTTCAACAGTTGTTACAGAATCTGATCCGTTGAATTCGATGCCGGTAACTGTTGTTTCATAACTAACATGTATGCCCATTGTTTCGCAGGTATCTGCCAGGGTTTTATCAAATTCACCCCTCGGTACCTGCCAGGTCCAGCTCCACCCCGGTGTAAACTGGTCGGCAAAAAAGTAATCGCAAACCTTGCCGTTTTTTACAAACTTGGCACCAAATTTTTCCTGGAAACCTTTTGCTTTTACTGCATCCAAAAATCCGGCTTCTTCCAATGCTTCCATGCAACGGGGCAACAGGCTTTCACCAATTACAAACCGGGGGAATTTCATCTTCTCTACTATCTTTACCAAAAAGCCAGCTTTTTTTATGATAGAAGCTGCCACAGTACCGGCCGGCCCGGCACCAATTACAAGCACGTCTGTTTTTTCTGTTTTCATGGGTTGGTATTTTTTATTTTTTTACATTTTAATAGTGTCTGGCTAAGGCCGATATTGTCTGTTTGGTCAACTATTTCAAGACCGGCTTGTTCAATGCATTTAAAAAAAGTCTCGGCACTGTACATCTGGCTGTTGCCGTTTGCCATTACGGTAAAATAAACAGAGATCTGTTGTAAGCAAAATGCACCCACTTCAAATTTCTGCCTATCCCAAAACGGCTCCATAATGATGACCCGCCCGTTTTCATCCAGTGCCTCATAACATCTTTTTAAAATGGAAACAATTTCGGCTTCAGAAAAGCAATCAAGGAACTGGCTCATCCAGATGGCATCGAACCCATTTGGGATTTTCGCATTTTCATCGAGTATATTTACAGGTAAAAAACTTACCCGCTCTTGCAGACCAATTTCTTCCATTCTTTTTCTTGCCACATTTAACTGGCCCGGTAAATCCATTATTGTAATGTGCACATCGGGCGAAAAAGCCGAAGAGGCAATTGCCCATTTTCCGGTGTTACCGCCAATGTCCAGAATGTTTTTTGCACTGCCGTCATACACCAGCGGTAAAACCATTGGAAACGCATCATCGGAATAAAAATGATCAAAATCGAACCAGCTTTTTTGTACATGCGGCGGCAACTGAGACAACCCTTCGTAAATGGTTTTCCATTCTCCAAAATGCTTCAACCCAACCGGTTTACCGGTTTCTATACTTTCATCTAAATGAAAAAATCCTTTATAATTTACGTCATGCACAAAATCCATGTTAGCTACGGTAAGCGGATCGTTTAAAATAAAATGACCCGTTTTGCCCAGTGTATATTTTTTATCATTTACCAGAACCAACCCCATTCCCAGGCCCGACTCCAGCAAAACCCTCACTCCATAAACAGACAGTTTAACTCTTTCAGCAATCTCTTCAAGAGTTACCCCCTCGTTTCCGCAATCTGATATCAACTGCAAAATTCCGGAATTCCTGAGAACCCTGGCTGTCTGAAAAATTACCGGACCAAAGGCAATCCATTGTGCGGCTTCCTTTGCTTCAAAAGCAGATTTCTTATTTTTTGAAAAAAAATTAATAGCTGTTTTAATCATATTTTTTTATTGCTTACTGAAAACCATGGCAGCGTTACAACCTCCAAAACCCGAAGCAGTTTTTAAAAAATGCTGTGCTGATATTTTATATAATGACGAACATACATTTACCCGTTGGCTTACTCCCAGGTTTTCAAATCCACGGGTTGGTATCAACAGGTTTTGTTGCAGAGATTGCATTGAAATGATGGATTCAATTAAACCAGCCGCTCCCAACGTGTGACCATAATAACCCTTTAAACTGTTTACCGGAATTTCCTGCATGCCTGCTAAACCAATAGCTTTTGCTTCCATCTCATCATTAAAAAGAGTTGCTGTGCCGTGTGCAGAGATAAAACCAATATCATTTGCTGTAATGGCTGCAGCCTGCAATGCTTTTTTTATTGCAAGATACAATTCTTCGCCTGTACGGGAAGGGCCACTGATATGATTAGCATCGTTGCTTACCGAGCCTCCTGCTGCTTTTATACCGTATGAATAATTTTTGTTGCTTGTAAGAATTACCGTTCCTGCGCCTTCGCCCAGGTTAATGCCGTCACGGGCTGCATCAAAAGGTTTGCAGGGCGCCTTACTTACCGCCTGAAAAGACTGAAAGCCTGATAAAACAAATTTGCTGATAACATCGGCACCAGCAACAACAGCATGTTCATATTGACCCGATTGTATCAGTCGCATACCGGTTAATATGGCCAGCATTCCTGATATACATGCATTGGAAATTACAATAGGTGTATTAACGAATTGAAAATGATCTGCTACTAATTGTGCCGATGTGTTGAGTGAAATTCTTGTGTTCAATGCATCTGACGGCACTTCTGTTTCCAGTAAACTTACATTCCCTTTTGTAGAGGAAATGATGAGCACAGTTTTTTTATCTGCTGCGCTGATGGGTGTACCGGCAAGCGCATTTGTAATTGAAGCAATCAGCAGTTTTTCGAACCGGGTATAATTATTTTTTGACTGATCGCTGTAAAAATTTTCATCGTTGAATAATGCCGCCTGGAAGGGTTGATCAGACATCACTTTATCATCGTGCAATTTAATACCCGTAATATTTTGTTTAAGCTGCTTAAAATTTTCGGCAGTAGTTAAACCTATCGGCGATACAATATTATCTGAGCTAATAAAAATTTCTGTCATTGTTTTTACCATTAAAACTGGTCATGCTTTTTTTTCCACTCTTCAAAAAATGGCGGATTAGATAACTGAAGCACTGAATCTTCTTTATTTAAAAAAACCTGAACTGATGAACCTGTAGCAACCAATTCGCCACTTGCAGCTTTAAAAAGCCTGTAAGTAAATTTTAATTTTGCAGCTTCTGTTGGAATAAATCTGGTTTCAACAATTACCCTGTCTCCATACCGCAACGAGCGTTTAAAATCGCACTGCACACTAACCACGGGTATTACAAAACCAAGTTTATACACTTCCAGGTAACCAATGTTATGCAGGTTTCCAAAAGCTTCACGTCCATCTTCAAAATAACGGATGTAATGACCGTGCCATACAATACCCATCGGATCTGCCTCATTAAAACGAACCTGTATCTCTGTCTTGCTGCTTAATTCCTTTTTCATCAGGAATTTTTTATTTTAATAATAAATATTTTCATTTTGCATTGGGCAACCGTTTGGCCGTTACAGGTTATTTTTCCGGATATTAATGTTACATCAAAAATCTGGTTTTCAATGGTAATTTCTGTAATTAATTCATCGTCTGTTTTTGGCAACATAAAAACATGCAGGTTATTTATTGCGCCAATATAACCTACCAGCACGGGTTTGTTTTCTGTTTGAGAAACATAGCCTGCCCTTGCTGCTGCAGTTTGAGCAATATTTTCTACCAGACCAGGTTCTTTAAACAGGTCATCTTCTACAAAGATATTATCTGCCTTTATGCTGAAACCTGTTGTAGTAGAAGTTTCGCTGAAAGATAATAATTTATCAATCATCACAAAAGGGGGCCTTTGCGGAATAAGCGTTTCTATATTTTCTACTTTTATCATGTTTTAACGGTACTGAATTACGTATTGTTTTTAACCTGTTTCGGATGTTCCCAAAAATTATAATAGTTAAACCATTGTTCGGGATATTGTTTAACTTTTTTTTCCATGGCTGCGGCGTAGTCCATCAACATTTGCGGCATCAGCTCTTTTCTGCCAAAGTTTGAATAATCTTTTATTTCGCTGGCAAACAAATGATAGTGCAATTTGCTTTCTTTTACTGCAAACACAAAGGAAACTGGTACTTTAAATGTAGATGCCAACAAAAACGGCCCCACGGGAAACCTGGCCGACTCTCCCAAAAAATCAGTTGTTATTGTTTTATTGCCTTCCAGAAAACGATCGGCATGCATACAAACCAGTTCGTTTTTACTAAACGCTTCGCTGATGGCATAAATATGGCTCAGGTCTTTTTTAATTACTATGATGTTCACATTCCGCTTACCAGTAACCCCTTCAAGATATTGCTTTATCTGTTCGTCTTCGCCATCATACAGCACAATATTGATGGGAGTTTCCAATCTTTTAAACAAATGGCCTGCCACATCCCAATTGCCAATATGGGCGCTCAGTAAAATACCTCCCTGTTTCATGGATGCGATTTTGCGCAGGTTTTCTTCTCCTTCAAAATCAAAAGTAAAATCATTTTTTATACCCGACATCATCACCACTTTATCGATGATGCTCTGGCCTAATAACACATAATTGTTGTATACTTTAATGGTAGATGAAAACCAGCTGTAGTCTAGTTTACGGCGATAAAGTAGAAAAATTTGCCGGGAAGCTTTAAACGAAAAAAAGAAATAATACAATGCCACAAACCGCAGCAGGAAGTAAGCAGGCAAAACGCCAAATGTTTTTAATATCCATACAAAAATCCGGTATCCGAGCGGCGTACCTTTGGATTTACCATGCCATGCCGACATTATGCCAACTCTTTTGAATTTACACGGGATACCACATAATTACAAAAATTCTGGTAGGTGGCTATATCAGTAAAATCTTCAGGTTTTACTTTAAAGGAAAAATTGCTTTCAATAAGCACTACCAGGTCAATATAGTCCAGGCTATCCAGTCCCAATGCTTCTTTTAAATTAGCTTCAGGTACTAATTTTTCTGCATCTACTTCAAATTCCTCAATAAGAATTTCGTGAATTTTCTCTATAATTTCATTGTTTGTCATAAGCAGTACATTAAATCAGTTGCCTGATAATTAGCGATGAGTTAGTTCCTCCAAACCCAAAGGAGTTTGACAAAAATACAACTATATCTTTTTCAACAGTCATTTTTGCAATATTCAATTTCGCCGAGTCTTCATCGGGGTTTTCGAAGTTGATATTGGGTGCCACAAAAGAATTTTGCATCATTAATACCGAATATACAATTTCGCTGGCACCCGCCATCCAGCATTCGTGGCCGGTCATAGATTTTGTTGAACTTACTAATGGCCTATGTTCACCAAAAACGGCATCAATAGCCTTAGCTTCACTTGCATCGCCTGCCGGAGTACTTGTTGCATGTGCATTTATATAATCAACATCGCCAGCCATGATACCGGCATCCTTCATGGCCATGTGTAGGGATCTTACGGGCCCATCCACTGTTGGGTTGGATATATGAGCACCATTTGATGAAAATCCATAACCTATTACTTCACCGAATATTTTAGCACCTCTTTTTTGTGCAGATTCTAAACTTTCCAAAATAACAGTAGCCGCACCGCCACTTGGTATTAGCCCGTCACGGTCCCGGTCGAAAGGGCGTGATGCCCTTGGAGGGTCATTTTCACGGATGGAAAATGCGGATAACGCATCAAAAGTACCCATGGCAAGGTGGTTTATCTCCTGGGCACCGCCACACACAATACAATCCTGCAAACCCGATTTTATAAATTGATATCCTACACCAATGGAATGCGAGCCACTTGCACAAGCTGCGCTGATGGTAAAATTAACGCCACGCAATTTAAAAATCGTAGCCAGGTTCATGGTTACGGTAGAATTCATGGTTTGAAAAACCGCACCCGAACCAACCAACGTAGTATCTTTTTTCTCCCGTATAATATCGTTGGCTTCAATAATTGATTTGCCCGAGCTATCGTTGCCATATATAATACCTATTTCACTGGCAGCAATATAATCTTCATCGATGCCGGCATTTTGCAGCGCCTCTACGGTGGCCAGGTAAGCATATTCACCCTGCTGTGGAAGCATGATCCTGGCTCTTCTATCCAGTTTACCTTTAAGCTCAGGTTGTTGTACAAAACCGGTTAAGCCGGAGCGGTAGCCATATTCTTTACGCATAGGATCCAGTAAGATGCCTGAGTTTCCTTTGTATAAGGAATCCCTTACCTCATCCAGATTTTTTCCTATGCAGGAATAAATGCCCATACCGGTTATAACAACTCTGTTCATAATTTTTGAGCTTTTAGCCGTTAGCTGATAGCTTTTAGCAAACCCATTTTGTAGTCAGATACTTGCTAATAGCTAACGGCTAATAGCTAACAGCTTTCTTTACGAATACAATCCTCCATTCACCGAAATTACTTCACCGGTTATATATGCAGCGCCTTCGCTTGCTAAAAAAGCAACCGTGTGTGCAACTTCTTCCGGGGTACCAAATCGTTTTAGTGGAACCATATTTTTTAATTCTGCTTCGTTCAAGCCTTCGGTCATATCTGTTTTAATAAAGCCGGGTGCTACTGCATTTACGGTAATTCCTTTGCGGCCAATTTCCTGTGCCAGGGCTTTGGTGGCACCGATTACGCCAGCTTTTGCTGCAGAGTAATTTGTTTGTCCCGGTAAACCCTTAAGGCCCGATAAAGAAACAATATTGATAATTCGGCCATATTTTTTCTTTAGCATGCTGTTAACCACCAAACGGGTAACATAAAAGAAAGCATCAAGATTTGTCTTAAGCACACTATTCCATTGCTCATCTTTCATAAATATCATCAGCCCGTCGTCTCTAATGCCCGCGTTGTTAACCAGCACTTCAATAACCTTGTCTTCATTGGCTTCCATCCATCCGCCCAGCTTGCTTTTTATCGCTTCCTTATCTGACACATCAAACTGCAGTATTTCACCATCCATACCTTTTTCTCTAACTAAAGCAAGTGTGTTGTTAGCTTCTTCTTCGTTTGATTTGTAATTGATGAGCACATTATATCCCATCTCAGCCATTTTAATACAAATGGCCCTTCCAATGCCCCTTGATCCTCCTGTAACTAATGCAAACTTCATGCTTACTTATATTTTGTGTTGATCTGTAATTTAGATTTTAACTCCTAAAATATTTACTCTCAGTCTGCTTGTCCCGATTTTTTCGGGGAGCTTGTCGAAGACGGTGCCATTTGAAAAGAGCCTCTTTTATTTATAAAACCGCCTTTGGCAAGCTGCTAATGACATGTATTTTAAAAGGTTGATAAGCAATTTTTTACAAAATTGAATTTAGCCACAAAGGTTCTAAAGCACTAAGGAAAATGCGTTGCATTTTTCTACTTCGTGCCTTTGTGCCTTCGTGGCAAGCCCTTTTCTCAGCGAAGCTGAGAAAAATTTTCATTGTCATTGGCAAAGAGCTTAAAACATTTTTATGAGTGCCTTAGGCTCACAGCTTTTTGTTTTAAATATTTTTAAATAAATCAGGATGTTACCGGGTCGTTAACTTTTCCCAACCTGAAAGAGACAACCGGATCAGACTTTTCAAAATATTTTTTTATCCTGTCCAGGTCTTTATACTTAGGTTCGTCTTCAATAAACTTCGGAAACAATTTCCTCATCTCTGTATAAATATGATTTGTTTCGGTTGATAACCGGTCGGTACATTTTAAATAATCAATAGCCTGTAAAACCGTCATCATCTGTATGGCCAGTACTTCAAACGAATTGTCAATAACCCGTTTGGTCATCAACGCAGCATTGCAACCCATGCTTACAATATCCTGGTTATCGTTGTTGTTAGGTATGCTGTGTACATACATAGGAAACGACATGGTTTGATTTTCGGCCACGGTAGAAGTTGCAGTAAACTGCATACCCTGCATACCAAAATTAAAACCCAATACACCCAGGTTTACAAACGGCGGAAATTTTTGATTGAGTTTTTCGTTCAGCAAATAATTCAACTGCCTTTCGCTTAGCATTGATAATTTGGTGATGGCGATTTTAAGTTTATCCATCTCCAGCGAAACATAATCGCCGTGGAAATTACCGCCATGAAAAATATTCTGGTTCTGATGATCAATCACCGGGTTATCGTTAACCGAGTTCAGTTCATCCACCACCACTTTTTCTGCATGGCAGATAGTATCGTAGATGGGACCAAGCACCTGCGTTACACAACGCAGCGAATAATATTCCTGCACTTTATCCTGAAACACTTCCTGGTCAAGCTTTTCGGGGTTGTACAAATGTTCACTACGGCTGCGGATCATCTTACTGTCTTTTAAAATATCCCGCAATTGTGCAGCAATTTTATTTTGCCCGGTATGGTGTTTTACAATATTGAGTTCGTAAGAATAGTGATCATCAAACGCCTCTACCACTTCGTTTATCATGGCCGATAACATAACCGACCACTCTAATAATTTTTGCGCCTGTATAATATTCACCATGCCAATACCGGTCATGGCCGATGTGCCGTTTAATACTGCCAACCCCTCACGAATATGAATGGTAAGCGGTTTAATTTTCAATCTGGCAAATACATCAGCTGTTGGTTGCAGGGTTCCTTCATAAATCACTTCTCCCTCGCCAATTAAAACCAATGCAAGATGTGCAAGTTGAACCAGGTCGCCGCTGGCACCAACACCACCATGCTCAAAAATGCAGGGAGCTACATCTTTATTAATAAGTTCCTTTAGTAATTCAACAATTTCGGGATGAACACCCGAGTAAGCCTGCATCAGGCTGTTTAGCCGGGCAATCATTACCGCTTTTACCAGTATGGGGCTCATCATATTACCAGCTCCTGAGCTGTGGCTTCTTATTAAATTATATTGAAGCTGCAACAGGTTTTTTTCATTAACCTTATACTGCGCCATGGGACCAAAACCGGTGTTGATACCATAAATGAGTTTATTGGAAGAAAATTTCTGTAAAAAACTAAAATTTACATCTACCTTTTCAAGAGTCAGCGTGTCTAAAGTAATTTGCTTCTCCTTATATAGAATATCTGAAAAATTATCTAAGGAAAGCGCCCTGTCGCCTACATGTACCATGGTCCGAATTTTTTTCTGCGGTAATTATTTTGGTAGCCAAAGAAGTAAAAATAGAATAAAGAATTCAGATTTTTATTTTTTGACCGATATATGTGAAGATATTGGAAGATATTTTAAAACAAGGGTGGGTGGTGGGTATTTTTTAATTGCAAATTATGTGTACTTTTATTCCGGATAAGAAATTAACAGAGGCTTCGGACAATCATAAAAATTTAACCCACTAAAAAAAATAAACATGAAACACATGAAAAAAATCACAGGCTTATTATTACTATCACTTGCATTGGTTTTACATGCTGGCGCCCAAAAAATAAAAACAACCAGTGGCTCAGATGATATTTTAAAACCAGAGAGTTCAATAAATATTGAATTTAACTACGACAATCTTGCAGTGGGTAAGTACAAAAACGATCAGGATTATATTACCGCCAAAACCGAGGAGTATAATAAAAAAGAACCTGGCAAAGGCGATAGCTGGGCTACCAGTTGGAAAAATGACCGTCAATCACGTTATGAGCCAAAGTTTATTGAGCTTTTTAAGCTAACCAGCGGCATGAACATATTAACAGAAGCCAAATATACTATGATAGTAAAAACTCTTTCTATTGAACCAGGTTGGAATATTGGCATAAGCCGTAAAAATGCCGAGATTGATTTGGAAATCTGGATTGTTGAAACGAGCAACAAAAGCAATAAGCTGGCAACCTTTACCATTAACAATGTGCCCGGCGGAACTGCTTTTGGTTACGATTTTGATACCGGCCTGCGTATTTCAGAAGCGTATGCTAAAGCTGGAAAAAGTTTAGGCAAAAAACTCAAATAACCATTAAAAAAAACAATATTTGTAAAAGGCTTCTGATTCAGAAGCCTTTATTTTTTATCTAATTTAAAACAAATGAAAACTATTAAAATTTATTTAACCCTTGCCTGTATTCTATTTGCAGGCATTACCGGTTTTGCGCAGGATGTTGATATGACCAAAGGCGATCTTTCAATTTTAAAGGGTGAAACCAGCATCAACTTCCAATTCACCTATGAAAAAATGGCTGTAGGGGATTTTAACAAAGAAGCCGAATATATTAAGAAAAAAATTGAAGAACAAAATGCCAAAGATCCCCCAAACGGTGATAAGTGGGCTACCGAATGGGAAGATCAAAAGAAGAATTATTTTGGCGACAAATTTATGCTTGGCTTTACAAAACAAAATAAATTGACTTACAGTAAAGATGCAAAGTATACCCTCATTTTTAATACCAAAGCGCTCGAACCTGGTTACCAGGTTGGCGTATCTAAAAGAAATGCCGGTGTTGATGGTACTGTTACCCTTATTGAAACTGCAAAACCAGAAAAAAAGCTGGCCGTATTGTATGTAGAACGTGCACCTGAAACTAAATGGCGTGGAGCAGCATTTGATGCCAAATCCAGGATTGGCGATGCCTATTTTATGGATGGGCAGAAAGTGGGAAAGTTTATAGAAAAGAACATCAAATAAATTTACAAATTAAATAAATAAAAAATCAAAACAAGTACCTAAAATGAAACATTTAATTGTTGCTGTGGCAACTTTATTAACAATGGCATCTTTTGCACAAAGCAAAAAATTCACTTTCAAACTTGGGTCAGAGTATGAACTGCCCCGCAAGGCAGAAGACCTGTCTTTTTTCGGTAACGATAAAGACGGTATCATAAACATGGGCCTTAAAAAAGAAGAACTTACCATTTTAAGATTCGACCCTAAAACATTGGAACAATCAACAGAAAAAAAAATTGATCTGCCCGAAATGACCAGGAACTTTAACACCGAAGGCGTTGTTGATTTTTATGGTAACTATTTCTGGCTGCACAGCGACTGGGATAAATCTTCTGAAACAGAATCTTTATTCTATGATAAGATTGATGTGGTATCAGGCAAAATTACCCAATCAAATAAAAAATTATTTGATGCAACCAAAATTGCAGGTAAATCATCAACAACAACCAGCCGATTTTTACAAATTTACTTTCAAAAAGCAACAGGTAAATACGATTTTAATTTTGATGCAGACCATACAAAATTATTAGTCAGCTACCGCCTTGCACCAGAAGAAAAAAACGACAAAAAAAATTACGACAAGATTGGTTTTTATGTGTACGATCAGAATATGAATAAGCTCTGGAATAATGAATTTACCATGCCCTACACAGAACAAATAATGGACAATATTGATTTTTCGGTAGACTCAAAAGGTAATGCCTTTATGCTTGCCAAAGTGTACGAATCGGAAAAAAGAAAAGAGGTAGATAAAGAAACCGGTGCGGCAGGATACCATTACGAAGTACTAAAATTTTCAAAAGACAGTAAAAAGATAATTAATACTACCATCAATATCGGTGAATACTTTATTAAGGCAGCATCGCTGATTGAGAATACAGAACATGATATGGTTATTGCCTGCACCTACAGCAAAAAGGCAAAAAGTAATGGTACAGATGGTGTTTTTCTGGCACTGATGGATCAAGTTGGTAAGATCAATAAATACAAAAACGGTTATTACGAATTTCCTTTGGCAGAGCTTGAAAAATTTGAATCGGCCCGTAGCAAAAGAAAAATGGAGAGAAAAAAAGATTATGAAGCACCAAATTTAAGTGTACGAAATATTGTTGTTGAAGCAGATGGGAGTTTATTTATAGCATTGGAAGAATATTATGTGGAAACAACTACTTATACCGACTCAAGAGGAATGACACATACCACTTACACTTATTATTATGAGGATATACTGGGAGCGAAGATAAGTAAGAGTGGAAATTTTGAATGGTTAAGAAAACTGCCAAAAAAACAAAGAGGCAGCAGTGGCAGGGGTACTATGAGTTATAAATTAGTAAGCGACCCATCTGGTTACTACTTTCTGTATCTGGATAATAAAAAGAATATGGAGCTTGCAGAAGATGAAGTGCCTAAATACCATGTAGATGGTTTTGGCGGACAGGTTGTTGTTGCAAAAATTGACAATGCTGGCAGCATTTCCAAAGAACTTGTTTTTGATACCAGGGAAGAAGAAGTAAAATTGTATCCGGCTGAATTTAAAAAAATAAACGGCAACCAGTTTATTGGCAGGGCCAAGATGAAACGGGGCGATTTTCAACCGTTGCTGATTACGGTTAATT
Organism: Chitinophagales bacterium; assembly: GCA_038204855.1. Taxonomy (GTDB): domain Bacteria; phylum Bacteroidota; class Bacteroidia; order Chitinophagales; family Chitinophagaceae; genus Ferruginibacter. The sequence goes on along the minus strand of JBBRCM010000014.1, from coordinate 21,883 downwards.
AATTTTAAATCAACCAATTTATTAAAAGGAGATTCCACAAAGGGGTCTCTTTTTATTTCTGCGAAGCTTCATAAACATGCAGCAATGGCGAACCCTGCTGCCAACCGCTCCTCAATTTTTTTAATCCAGTCGCAGTATATCTCCTCCTTGGTAGCGCCGGTAGTGTTGGCACCAACAAAAGTAATTGCCTGTACATCAGTTGCAGTAAGTGCAAACCACAAACGGGAGCACCGGTTTGTATCGGGCGTCATTGTATTTGCCATAGCACATGACTTTGCTGGAAGTGCAGCCCCGCATGCTAATTGAAAACCGTTTGCAGCTGCATATTGCAATAATGTTTTTAAATCCGCATCATCGCAACCGCCTACATAAGCCACTGCAATACCAACACCCCGCCATAGGTCTGCATGCCTGCTGGCTGCAAATGTTTCAATTGTACTCCGTATTTTATGTATATCAGCTTTTTCTGTGTACCAGATACTGCGGAGGCATGGCGGCGGCTGGTAAATATGCAGGCAGTTGTTTGTTTATTACCGTTTGGCGGCGTTTAAAACTTCCATCATAATAACCGCATCCATCTGCAATTCTAAAATAAAACCGGGAATGCAATTTTTTTACCGCTGTTGAGAAGGGAAAATTAAATTTTGAAATTGCCCAGCCAAGTCCTACAAAAACCTGTGCCTGGTGGGCAGCGGCTGCACCATTGGCAAATAAACGCCAGCCGTGGGAAATGTATTCGTTTCAAAATTATTTAACGCAATGGCCATGGAGGCACTTTCGTATGCAATGGAGCTGAATTCTTTTTCGGTATGCTCCAGGTATTCAATCAATGCAGGCATATCATCATGCTTTGCATAAAACAGTTGTGTCTCTAAAAAAATGGTTTTTATTTTTTCTGTATTTTCTAATGCAGAACTCATGCTATTTGATTGAATAAGACCCTTCTTCAAAAGCAAGATAAGCATTACGCAATTATACAGCTTCGGCTACCATCTCTTTCACTTTCGGATAAAACCACATTACATCTACATCTTTCATTATTGCTTCGCCAGGAATAATGGCTTGCTCGGATTCAGTATCCAGCATTACAGCTCCTTCTTTTTTACCCAAATTAATAGTGTAAGGATTTACTTTTATATCGGGTGATGTGCCATTTACCTGTTCGCTTACCAGCCTGAAGATGGCTACAGCCAACTGTTCCAGCATGTTCATGTTTTGTGCTATCTGCTTTATCAGTTCGGCAGGTTCGTGCTGCACTTCAATATCTTCCTGAAATTTCCGCAGTACGGCCAAATCAAAAGGATCAATATACCGGTTCGAAAATATTTTATTTTCAAACGGAAGCCATTCTAAAAACAGGTCCTGCATTACTTTGTGCAGTTCGCCAAATTTGCGCCCAAGACCATTTTTTGCTGCAAATAAATCTTTTAATAAACGAATGTTGGTAAGTGCTTTGTTGGCAAATAAATGCGCCGGTATGGCCCAGTAAGTTGCCCAATCCCAGAAAATTTTAATCACCATTATCTGGGTATTTCCCATCAATAAATATTTATCCTGATAAACCGGTATCCAGGCATCAACTAATGAAAGATGGCATTGTTCGTAAATGTTTACACGGGTTTCAATATCTTCTCCCGCCAGGTCACGTAAAATTAAATCGCTTAGCCAGCCATTATTCATGGCAATAAAATCGGTACCCGGCGAATATAATGGATCTAAAAATGGGCCCGATTCTCCGGTTGTTCCCCACCTGTCTGCTGAGTAAACCCTGCCAGAATGATGAGCATAATGTTTGAGTATTTTAAAATCGAGCAACCCGTCTCCTTCGCCCAAAGGCGCCAGCATTTTGTAAGCCAGGGGTTCGTTCACCTTCATCCATTCAACTGCTTTTGGATAGGTGTTAAAAGTTTCAAAAGGATGCACAGCCGGATCGGCAACAATGCCAATGCTGGTATTTTTACTACCAAGTGGAATTATCCATAACCAGTATCCTGTATCCATAAAATGAACGGTGCTTAAATAACGCAGACCCGGTTCCAGAAATCCCTGCCAGTCTTTATCATCCGTCCAGGTATCAATATCAATTACACCTTTCAACCTCCACCACACTGCATTGCTGTGATGCTCCATTGGTTTTTGAAATTGAAATTTACGTTTTAAAATACTTGCCCTGCCAGATGCATCGGCAACCCAGCGACAGTTTACTTTTACCTCTTCGCCATCTTTTATATAACTAACCGTATGCAGGTTAGCGGCATCAATATCAACACCCGAAACTTTGGCGCCAAGTACCAGGTCGTTTCCTTTTTCTTTAGTCAGTTTCATTAGGTAATTTTCCAACGTTCCCCTGTCAAGCTGGTGGCTGGGTACCGGCAAACGCAGGCGTGGACCAAGTTCTACCCGACTGGTAATATCTTCCTTCGTATCATTTTTAAAGAAAAAACGAAGGCCGTGTTTCGGCAATTCAAATTCTTCCAGGTAACCTTTAAGGTCTAAAACCTCTCTTAAATAATGTGTGCCCAGTTCTACGGTTGATTCGCCAACTTTATGTGCAGCGGTTGACGCTTCCGATTCTCTTCTTTCTAAAATCAATATAGAAATATCTGGTTTTGCGTTTTTAAGCTGCAATGAAAGTGTAAGACCGGCAAGGCCGCCACCGAGGACAACAACATCATACTGATTGTTCATTTGTTAAATTTTAAGGAATATAAATGTAAGGTAAAAGGCTGTCAATCACGACAGCCTTCTGATATAAATTATCTGTTTAATTAATAATGAAAAAGGCAGCTTAGGTATTCAACAACTTAAATGCGCCTGTCAATGAAACGAATAATTTTCCTTCCTGCTTCGGGCATTTGTATCTTTTTAATTTCTTCTTCTGTTATGTATTTAATATGTGGACTAACCCTTAACCTGGCCTGCAGATTTGCCCTTATCTTCCTATTGGTTTCTTCGTCATATTTATCCGGCACAATATAAATGAGTACTTCATCGGTTCCCATTTCGTTGGATGATACTTCGGCCACATAGTCAATTACGTTTTCCATTTCGTGCAGCATATCAAAAAGTGCAGGCGGGTATAAAGTAGTGCCTTTGTATTTAAGCATTTGTTTTTTGCGACCCATCACGGGTGATAAACGTAAACTGTTACGGCCACAGGCGCAAGGGCTATCATTATACACACATATATCGCCTGTTTTGTAACGCAGCAGGGGCATACCTTCTACGCCCAGCGTGGTGATGGTTACTTCGCCCGGTTCGCCGGGTGCAACGGCTTTATTCATTTCATCCAGTAATTCTACAATCAGCAAATCGGGTTGCAGGTGGCCGCCCCTACATTCGATGCATTCGGTAAATGCCGTTTGCATTTCGGTAGAGGCATAGGTAGAAAATAATTTGATATCCCAGGCATCGGTAATTTTTTTGCCTAGTGGGTTTAATGTAAAATCTGCATTGCGGATATTTTCACCCACACAAATTGTCTTTTTTACGGTGGTACTGTTTATATCAATATTATGTTCCTGTGCATAGCTGATGAGTTTAACGATGAACGATGGTACTGCGATAATGGCTGTAGGCTTTAATCTTAGTATGGTTTCCCATTGCAGCGATGGCACGCCAGGCCCAAGCCTGATGATGCCAGCCCCCAGTTTTTGCAAGCCGGAATAATAAGCCATGCCTGCCATGAACTGCCTATCCAGCGTAAGCATAATTTGATAAACATCGTTTATCGAACCTTCGGTACTTACAAAAGATGCATACTCATTACAGGCCAAACGTGCAAGGTCGTTTTCGGTAAGCATGATGGTAACGGGGTTGCCCAAGGTGCCGGAGGTAGAACTGTATTCAATAATTTTATTACGTGGTACACAGAGAAAATCTTCGTTGCGTTGCTGCAGGTCTTCCTTGATGGTTACCGGTATCACACTCAGGTCTTCCATGGTTTTAATGCCCAAAGGATTGAACCTTGCCTTTGTAAAAAACTCTTTATAGAAAGGAGAATACTCATTCAGGTACGCAATGGTTTCCTGCAGTTTTTTTTCTTGCAAGGCAGTAATTTCAGCTGCACTTAAAAATGCGGATTCGGGAGAGTAGTTCATAATCGTCAATTACCTTTTTTAAATAAATTTCTTCTTTTATTCACAAGAATACGAAAGTACTTTTTGATAATAGTTTTTTAATTCTTTCTCTTTATAAATTGAGAAACTTTCCATCTTTCAACCTGAATAATATCCAGCTATGGAATTCGTAAATTTTTTATATTCCTTTTTTGGAATAGTTTTTCGAAAAATACGGCCATCTTCAATAAGATATTTAATTCTTGTTTTAGTTATATCCATTCTACCGTTTTCTGCAATAGAATCAAACTCCAATGTTAGTTGATTATTACTCTTAACACTCCATTTTCCATATCCTACTGCGACTGTATCTTCCTGAACAAATGTTTTATTACAATTTAGCTTTAGTATTGTTCCAACTGAAATATCTTTTACATCACCGGTTGTGCCGAGTTTATATGTTCCGCTAAAGGATTCCTGCCCATATGTTACTTTAAGAAAAAATAAAAGCAGAAAAAGGGTAGAGCAATATTTCATCCTTGATTATTTTTTAATTAATATCTCTTTCAATTATCACCATTGCACATGCCATGGTTTTAAGATGAGAGAGAGAAACGAAAATTTTTTCCAAATTCAATTCAGCAACCGTTTTTGCTGTGATACCGTGAAAACGAAATTCGGGTTTCCCTTCTTCGTCGTTATAAATTTCAATTTCATTGAAGGCGGTTCCGCTTCGCCAGCCGGTACCCAGCGCTTTTAAAAATGCTTCCTTGGCGGCAAACCGTGCTGCATAGTGTTCGTATTTAAAAGTCCTGGCCTCACAGTATATAATTTCCTCCCCAGAAAAAACCAGTTCTTTAAAACCCGCTTTCTTCTCCATCTTTTCGGCAACCCTTTCAACTTCTATTAGGTCGGTACCAATTCCAAATATCATGGTGCAAGTTTTTTGTTTATCTTTTTTATCTGCTCCTTAATATGGTCTTCTTCTTTTTTTGTAGCAATTACCTTGGTTAAAGCAAGATTATAATTTTTCAAAGCCGCTGCATATTCCTTTTGCTTATACAAGTAATCGCCGGCTAAAACATACGCATTATAAAACTCAGGATTGCTGGTAACAAGATCAGCCGTATTTATTGTTCCCCCATCAAGCATCTGTTGTTTAATATTTCTGAAAGCTTCAAAGTTTTTATAAGCAGGTGTTGATAAGAAGGAATCGGGAGCAATGGTTAAACTGCTATCAGCAATTTCTTTGTTCTCCTTCATTCCCTGCATAGCAAAGATCTTTTTTAGATCGTAGGCAACATACTGGCCCAATTGCCAGGGCGAAGTGGAAACCCAAACGATCAGTTTCTTCGGTTCAAAAACAATGGAGTGGTGAGCTATTAACTGGTTGATGGCTTTTTCGTTGCCCATACCAATGTTGGCGCCGTTCAATCCTTTTTGGTCACGTAAAATATTTACTGTTTTTTGTACCGTGTTTTTGCCGTTGACATTCAGCAGTTCCATTAATCTTTTGTAACGATAGGTTGAGGCACTTTCATTCTCCTGCTCAATATTCATTTTTGTTTTGCCCAAACCATTGCTTTGAAAATGATTAGTGCAAACAATGAATTCTTTTTTAGGGTCGTACACGTCCAGGTCGTCCGGTGTTTTTTCAATAATAACTGCTTTATTATCTGCAGCAGATGCAACTAAAAAAGACTCTGACACAAACATCTTTCTTGATTTTGCAATGGCAATTGCTTCCTGGATATTTTTTGCGTATTGCAAAATTTCTCTTGTTACTAGTGAGACGGGTGTTTCGGAACCCGTTGGCAGATCAGTTTTAGCTGCATTGATGGTTACCGAAACTCCCTGGTCGTTCATACCACTAACCGCACCAACAAAACCACCCCAGGTAACGGTCATAAACTTATGGCCTTTTGTTGGGTTGAAGAATGCAACGATCTTATCTTCTGCAAATTTATCGCCCACCCAAAAATCAAAATTGCGGCCAATAATCATCGTGCTATCTTCGCTCAGGCTGCCCCAGGTACCGAAGGATGTACAACCAACCAGGGCCAGGTTTTGCACCGCATGTCCAATATCATGTGCGGCATGGTAATTTAAAATGCGCTGGTAATTGGTGCCCAGGTATTGGTATTTGGGAGAGGCAGATTCTGATACGCCGTAAATTTCTTCTTTGTATTCCTCCGAAACATTTTTATTGAGCTTGCGGTTGAAAAAACCGATCAGGTATTTTAAAAAGTTTCTTTTAAATTTTGAAGGAACCAGTTTGGTTATTTGGTCTGCAAAATGATCTTCCTGGCGTACAACTAACTCTTCGGTAAGTTTACCATTGATAACACCACGCTCAAAAGCATCGCCTTCTACATACAATTCATATAACCCGCTTTTGCTATGACGGAACCAGTTATTTTTTATTGTATAAAAACCATCACCATGGTCGGTTCGCTGCAACTGCAGGCTGCTTATGTCGGCGGGTTTTGGCGGCTGTATATCTGATACCTGCACCAGGTACACAGCACCAATGAACAGTAAAATAAAAATTACGGCAAGTACCCTTAAAGTCCGTCTTCCTGTTTTTTTCCAGTTAAGCATTTCTGATTTTTTCTATAATGTCTTCGCTCCCTAAAAAAGCAACACTGGTTACCAGTCCACTCATGGTAGCACCCAATATTCCATGTAAATTAAGATTTTGTCCTGTTAAATAAAGGTTAGGTATTTTGGTACGGGGCGATATAAATGTTTTTAGCGGGTTGCTGTAATCTTTGGCGATGCCATACATGGAGCCATCATCGTTACCAATATAATCCCGGTACGATAAAGGCGTTGCCGTGTAATAAGATTTTATAGCCTTGCGCAAACCCGGGAAATTTACTTCAATGAGATCAAGCAATTTCTCGGCTCTTATTTTTTTAAACGCCTCGTAATCTTTTCCCCGGTCTTCTTCTTTTGATACGGTATTGAATGTGCCTGCCCATTGTTTTACTTCATCAAACTTCATGTAAGTAAGCAAGGTCATTGATTCGGCATATACCGTAGACTTTGATGATGCGGAACAAAAAACGGCATAGCAGCTTGGCCAGGTCTCGTCGTTATACTCCGTCAAATTCCACTCCTGTCCGGCTTTAGTGTAATAAAAATTGTTTTTCATGTAAGGCCAGGCATCTTTTTCAAAAACAATATTCACCACAAAACCACCAATTGAATTTTCAAGTCCTTTAATGCGGCTTTTATAAGCATGCTTGATAAGATTGCTTTCTGTCATGTCGAGCGTGCGTACAGGATGCATGTTGCTGATAAAATGTTTCGCATACACTTTTGATCCATCAGCAGTTTCTACATGAGTAACTTCACCTTCTTCAACCACAATTTTTTTCACCTCTGTATTCCGGTGAATAACACCTCCATGCTCCCGTATATTTTTCACCATAAACTTTCCAATATCAGATCCTCCGTCAATACATTTCCAGGAGCTTTCGATATAGCTGTTCAGGATCATCGCATGCACATAAAAAGGTGTTTTGCCTGATTGCAAAACATACAGCATACTGTTGCCAACCAAAACCGCCCGTAGTTTTTTATCGTCGGTTATCGATTCAACGAAGGTCCTGGTATCAATACCGAGGACTGCATTTTTTTCATTGATATCTCCACCGGTTCTTAAATTATACAAAGGAAACTTGCTGCATACTTCCTGTATCTTATCGCAATAAAGTCGCAATGCTTTTTCTTCATTGGGAAAATCCTTCAGCAGGTGCTGAATAAAATTTTCGTAGCCCTGTGCAAAAACGTACACTTTATCGTCGCCTTCAATAATTATCTTATCAAAAACATCCTCATCCATTTTCTGCAGCTTCAGCTTATCAATAATTCCGAGGTATTTAAATACCTGGTAAAGGTTTTGGCCTTCGCCAAGCCCGCCCAGGTAATGAACCCCTGAATCAAAAATGACTTTATCCCGTACATAAGTTTGCAGACTGCCACCCACCTGCCTGTTTTTTTCAAGCACACAAACTTTGTAACCTTCCCTGCTGAGTATGTCTGCACATATCAGTCCGCCCATGCCGCTGCCGATGATCACGATGTCGTACTTGTTTTCCAAATCTCAGTTTTTTTGGTTTAGAGGGTTTAGAAGGTTTAGGAAGTTTAGTTTACCAATCTAAACCCTCTAAACCTTCTAAACATTTCTCTTCAAAATAAAAATAGTGTTAGATGTAAGCTTTGAATCTGGTATTTCACTACAGGTTAAATTATTTTCTGCAGCAAATTTTCTGATCATGCTTCCAGATAAAAAACTCAATCCCGTGTCTTTCGTTTTATTAAAATTAAAAACCCGGGTAGAAAAAAACTCGGTGAGCTTTGTTTTTTTGTGTTGATTTTCTTTATCCGCATCTCCATCACGTATTATAACAGTGCCACCCGCATTTAAGTTGCAGATACATTTTTTAATAACCTGCTTTTGTTCTGCTGCTGACAGGTAATGCAGCATATCTGCCAGAATGATGGCATCATACTGCTCAAAATCAAAACTCATCACATCACTATGCACAAAATTAACCATTGCTGTTTTGCTGAAGCAGTTATTAGCGACTTCAATTTTACTTTCGTCATAGTCTATACCTGTAATCTGCCTTTGTGCAGATGTAAAAGACAACATATAACTCATAAACCCATAACCACAGCCAATATCAAGTATCTTACCCTGCATCGGTACCAGCTCATGAAAGACCTGGTAATTTTTTTCGAGCTTTGTTTTTATTCGCATGTACCATTCAAGCAACGGTCCTTTGTAAATATAGTTGTAGATGAGTTTTTCTCTAAAGTATTTTGGTTGCTCAATTTCATTTTTAAGTGTATCAAATTCCTGCCGGAAATAGCGGCCAATCAGTTTCGCCCGTTCTGTATAATCTTTTCCAAGCCTTTTATCATCGGGTTTTATCCTTGGTAAATATTTAAGTGTTAACTGCCCGTTCTTCAGCAATGCATCTTTTTTGGTAAGCGTATAATTGGTTCCATGTATGATGATGGGTAAAATATCGGCACCTAATTTTTCGGCAAGATAAAACGCTCCTTTATGAAAACGTCCGATAACGCCATCTTCCGATCTGGTGCCTTCAGGAAAGATCATGAGTGAATAACCATGCTTCATCCTGTCGGCAATTTTATCAACCTGCTGTTCAATTTGTTCACTTGGAAAATAATCTGCCATGCGGATGACCGGCCCGAAAAAAGGGGCATTCCATTTTTTATTATTGGTAAGCATTAATATTTTTGGGTAGAGCATAATCAGCGGAACAATATCCAGCGATGACTGGTGATTGCAGATGATGATGGCCGGCTTGCGCAGGTCTTCCTTTTGGGGATTGATGATCTTCTTTTTTACATTACCCATTACATAAATCAAAAACCAGCACGCTTTTGAAACCAACAGGTGGTAAAAATATTTACCCCTTTCTCTTACCTGCAATCTTATAAAACTGCGGCCAAGCACGGTAAAAAAAACGCTTACTGAAATAAATAACGAAAAGGCAAATGCCGACTTATTAAAATTAAAAAAGGTCCATGGAAACAGTTTACGCTGCACCCGGTTTTTTATTAATACAGAAAAAAAGAAAGGGATCAATATCTGCGACATGATGACCACGCAAAGAATACCGATGATGGAAATTAATGCGATGGATCGCAAAGCCGGATGTTTTGCAAAAATTAAAACCCCCATGCCTGCAATGGTTGTGATGGCCGACAAAATAATGGAAGATTTAAAAGAAGAAAGATTTTTTTTTCCTGTCTTGTATTCCTGCAATAAACCATCCATAATAAACAGGCTGTAATCATCGCCCAGGCCAAAAATGAGAGCCGATATTATGATGTTGATGATGTTGAACTGGATGCCGGCCATGCCCATAATGCCCAGTATCCATACCCAGCTAATAAACATGGGGATGAAGGAAACCAGCGTCAGTTCTATTCTTCCATACATCAGCAGTAAAACAAAAAATACCAGTAAAGAGGTCATCAATGCAATGCTCGAAAAATCGGAATTGATGATCTCTACGAACCGTTTAGTTAGGTATTGTTTATCCAGCACGGTAACATTTTCTTCATTTTCAAAAGCATCATACACCTGTTGTTTTTTATCGGGGAAGGCTTTTATCAATGTTACAACCGTTGTTTTGCCGGGCTTTTCGGTTATATAATCATCCAGGAAATTTGTACGCACTTCTGACATGGCGTCTTTATCAACCGGTGAATATTCTTTATTGAGCAGTGCTTTAAAATTATCAAAAGCCGCAGCATTAAATTTTAGTGCAGCACCTTCTGTGAGCAATGTTGCCATCAAGGTATTTTTCTTTTCTTCCGTCCAGTACCGGTTCCATCTTTCAATTTTTATTTTTTGTAGAGAGTCTGAAATGATGAGTGAAGAAACGCCGGAGTATTTTTTTACAATATTTTTATCCTGTAACTTTTCGATTTGTGTAACCAATTTTTCATTGTTTACCAATGCATCATCCAGTGTTTTTCCTTCGGTAACTAAGTAAACCGATTGTAAGGCATACTGGTTTATATCGTTCAGTTGTTTCTCAGATGCTTTTAATTTACTGCTCATGTAGTTCATCTTCTGCAGGTCAGATTCGAAACCAACTTTACCGGCCCAAAAAGCAAAGAAAACAGTTAATGCCAGGATGATGATGACCAGGTATTTATTATATTCCGGCTTCAGCGATGCTATTTTATCTATCCACGAAAACTCATGAACTACATGTGTTTCCTTTTCTTTTTTGCCTGCAATAAAGTGAGGTAAAAATATTAGGGAGCAAAGCGATGCGCCAATTAAACTAAATGCAGCAAAGAGGCCGAGGTCTTTCAGCATTTCGGATTCAACAAACTGCAGACAGAAGAAGCCACCGATTGTTGTAAAGCTTCCTACCGTCATCGGCAGCGCAAGGTCTTTAATAACCTCCCGTATGTTTCGGGTGTGGCGGTAATGGTTAAAAACGTGCAGCGAATAATTTACAGCAATCCCTAAAACCACCGAGCCGGTGCCTAAAGCGATGACCGATATCTTACCCTTAATAAAATAAATGCAGGCCAGTGAAAAGAGCGCACCAAATATTACCGGAATTAAAATAATAAAAGGTGCCCGTTTTTTACGGAAATACAATCCCAAAAAAATCACGATAAAAAGTACAGTAACTCCCTGCGTAAGCAAAGAATCTTTACGAAGCTGTAATGCATTGCCAACCGAAACCGCTGTTGCACCAAAATAAGTTGCTGTTACACTGCTGTTTTTATTATCTATTAAACTATCAAGCCCTTTTAGCAGTTGTGCATTTTTACCGGTATTATTTGGTGGAAATTTAGGGGTGATAAAAAGCATCAGGTGCTTTCTGTCTTTGGTAACAATATAATTATCGTAGAGTTCAAAATTTTCGTCGTATTGTAGTTGCTGCAATTTTTTTAAACCCAGGAAAGTAATGCCCACCGGGTCTTTGCTGATCATGCTCTTTAATGCAAAGCCAGCCGGAGAGGTGAGTGTGCGAAGATCCTGCTCCAGGGTTTCCTTTACTTTTACCGGCGTTATCAGCGAGTCTATAGCGGTATAATCTTTTTCAATGAGGTAAACCGGTAGGTGATCGCTTACCGTACCAAACAACTGCAAGGCCAGTTCATCATCAACCTTGTAATTTATTTTTGCAATGAAGGGAGTAAGTTTTTGCTGTATATTTTCTACCAATGTATCGGCATAAACAACCAGGCTATCGGGTTCGGCAGCAGTAGTATCTTTCAACGATACCGTTACAACCAGCTTATCCATAAATTTTGAGTTCTGAAAAACTTCGTTCAGTTTTTCAATCTTCTTATCCTTTGGTAAGATCTTGGAAATGTCTTCTTCAAATTTCAGCTTCCAGGCAAAAAAACCAGCAAGCAGCAGCAGTACGGTAAACGTAATGTATAAAGCGGACCGGCGCTTTGTATAAAAATTGTAGATGTTGAGTAATATTTTTTCCATGCACTAATCAGCCTTTGAAATAACCTGCTTTTTACCGAACAATTTTAAAAAAATAAACGTGAGCAGGCCGGATATAACGGCTGCAACAATTGCCAAGGTAATACTTCCGTAAACATATTGTACCAGGTTATGTTTAATTGAACTTAGTGTGATGGCATTATCGAAATTAATATGCATGGCATTGGCACCCATCCACAAAGCGCCCATTTTATAACTCAGAAAAATAATAACCGGTATCATGGGTGGTATGCTGATGTTGGCGGCAACAATCACCAGCGGCTTGTTCAACTTAAATAAGATGGCCAGAAAAATTGCCAGTGCCAGTTGAAAACCCCAGATGGGTATAATACCCATGAACATACCAAAGGCCACTGACATGGCTTTGAGTTGTGCAGAATGATGGGGATTAAAAAAATGTTCGTCCAGCACTTTCTTCATTTTTTTAGCGCTGAAAAGTGTGCGTATAAAATCACGAGGTTTTATGTAAAGAAAACTGATGAGTACAGAAATGGTATGCAAAACACCGATGCGAAAAAAATCTTTGTAGGGCCTGAAGTGTGAAATGCGTTCTTCCTTTGGTGCATAGTAAACCGTTACAGGAACTGAAATTACTTTTACGCCCTTCCATGCTAACTTCACCAGCACTTCAATTTCAAATTCGTATTTACGGGAAATGAAGCGCATTTTTTTTAATGGCTCCAGCGGGTATAACCGGTAACCCGATTGTGTATCAGGACTGGTAATTCCGGTTTCTGCCTTAAACCAAAAATTAGAGAATCTATTGCCAAAACTGCTGCCACCGGGTACAGATGCCTGCCCCATGTTACGGGCGCCAATGATAACTGCATTGGGTTCTTCTTCCAGCTTGTTAATAAATGGAGGCAGGTCTTTTGCAAAATGCTGGCCATCAGAATCAATACTGATGGCATATTTATAGCCGGCATCAAGGGCATACCTGAATCCTTTGCGTAGCGCCCAGCCCTTTCCAATATTCTTTGTATAGCTTATGAATTGCACCGCAGGAAACTGTTTTACGATAGCATCCGTATCATCGGTTGAGCCGTCGTTTACTACAATGATACGATTAGTGTATTGCGCTACATCTTTAATTACAGTGGCAAGCGTAGCTGCGTTGTTATAGGTAGGAATAATAACACAGGCTTTCAAGTCATCAAATTTCTCCATCAACGAACCGGTCATTAGTAATTATTCTGTTTGTTAAATTTTAAGGTAAAATACGCGTAAAATTATAACATTACGGTCAATATGAGCGGTTGTGTTTAATGTGGTGCGGGGTTGTTTTAAACTGATTTTTCCTTTCCACTACTACAAATTGAGTGTGGGTATTATTTCTCTATAACAATAATTTTGTAATACGCTCAAAAGCTTATCAAACACAATCAATCTAATTCCATTAAAAAACCTCAATATCCTAACCTACCTGTACAAAGATTGGGCAAGTAATCACAAAAACTTTACGTTTTTAATTTAATGATTGTGGAAGGGAATACTTGCCAGTGGCGAGATTTAAAAAACATAAATGCCACAATATTAAAAGAAGGCGGTACCCGGTAAAATATCGGCACCCTCAAAAACCTTATCAAATTGTTTTTTTATGGCAGTTGCTTCTGCCTTTTTTTTCTGTTGCTGCAAGGCCTGGCAAAGGCCAAACAATGTCCAGTGATTATCAGGATTATCCACCAGGTCTTCTTTAAATATTTTTTCTGCCCTGCTGGCATTGCCCGCATTTAGCAGGGCATAACCAAGATACTCTCTTGCCGGCAGCAGCCAATCCCTCGGTTCGTTATAGATCAAAGCATCTTCGCTTGTTACGGCTTCGGTTAATAACGCTGTTGCTTTTGCAAAATCATTTTCGTGCCCGGCAATGGAAGCCGCTAATATTTTTTCTGCAACTTTTGCAGCAGATACTGGGGCATTAAATGGCTGCATCACCACCAGCATATCTGGCGCTGTCATTTTATCCTGCATTATTTTTAATTCGGCAGTGGCTTCCCTGATTTTATTTTTTCCGGCAAAAGCCATTCCCCTTGCCCAATGCCACAATACAGCAGCATACACATCATTATCGGGCACAGGCTTACTGCTTAAAATAATATCCCATTTTGCAAAACGAACATCATTAAGGGCGGGAGTCATGTACAGGTATTGCATGTACGTGCCAAAAGGCGCAGGCATTGATAAAAAGCTGGTATCAAAACTCTGCCTGCAGTCTACAGCCGCTTTATTGCTGTAAGCATAATTCGCTTTCATCATAGCGCAGGTAGTTTGCATGTGCAGGTTATGTATCAGGTAAAGCGGTGCATTATTAGCCACCTCCGGATAAGCTGACAGGTAATTATTATAACCCTTCACCGACATTTCATTTACTTTTTCACCTGCTGTATATTTTCCGTTACGGATGTAAATATGAGAGGGCATATGTATCATGTGTGCAACACCCGGCATTAAACTGCCAAGCCGGTTTGCACTGGCCATGGCCCTTTTAGAATTTTTTGAAGCTTCCACTGCATGAATATAGTAGTGATTGGCACCGGGATGATCGGGGCTGTTTTTAATCACGCCTTCCAGTACCGTTAATAATTGTGGCGTCCAGGGCTCTGCATCGCCGTTATGTTTCCAGTAATCCCAGGGATGTTGAAGCATCAATGCATCCGCATACAAAGTGGCTATATCTGCATCGGTTCCATATTGGCTATGAGCTTTTTCCATAGCCGATGCATATAACTGATTAAGTGATTTGCGGCTTATTGTACTGTCTGTTGTATACCTCACAGCCATAGCTTCTATCAAAGCTTTCTCTTTTGTGGTGCAGCTTCCTTTCAATGCCAGGGCTTTTTGTGCGGCAGCGTATGCATCCGGCGTAGCGGCATATTCATAATCATTAATGTTGGGCCCATAAGCCAGTGCCTGTGCCCACCAGATCATTGCATTTGCATCATCAAACCTGGCGGCTTTTTTAAAAGATGCCATGGATTCTATAATGTGAAAAGCATAATACATGTTGATGCCCTGGTTAAAATATAAACGGGCACTATCGCTTTTTGTATTGATGTTCCAACGGTAATTACCCCAGCCTTTCAGCACGCTGATGCCATCCGCAAGGCTGTCGGCATTTAACAGGTTCCAATCCGGTGAGCATTGTATAACCTGCCGGAATTTATAAACATTTTGCTTTGTAATGTTTGTTGGGTAGTTGCTTTTTGTTGAGTATTTAAAACCTGCCACTATTAAAAATGCAATAACCGATAAGGTAAAAAATATTTTTGGGTTCAAAAGCTGAAATTTAGAGATATAAATATACAATTTAAGTCCACCCTCGGAATAATGAAAAATAAAAAATGGTTCCTCATGACAGGAACCAAGGTGTTGGAGCGAAACCAGTGTGAAATATACTTTATAACGTCCACTTTTTTTCCAGCTTATTAAGCAGTGTACTAACTATTGTCAGCAATAAACCAAAAATAAAGGCCCACAGAAAACCTTCGATCCTGATACCTGAAACAAAATAATCGGCCAGCATGATGATGATGACATTGATGACTAAAAGGAAAAGCCCCAGCGTTACAATAGTAAGAGGCAGGGTTAAAATAGTAATCAAAGGTTTAACAACGAAATTCAGAACAGCCAGCACCAGCGCAAAAACGATGGCTGTTACCATATCATTGATGTGTACATGCGGCGATAAAAGTTTTGAAAGTACAAACACAATTACAGCAGTTATCAGAATGTTTACAATAAATCTCATGGGAATGTTTTTAGGTTAATTTTTTACAGAAGGTACAATGTACGCTTCTTTGACTGTAGTGTTGTTACATAATTAGGCTAATTAGATGCATGATTCTTGAGAGCCATAACCCTGTATTTACTATAATGAGAAATATGCCGCTGCGGGAGGAATAAAAAAACATGCTTCTATTACGAAATTTTTCAGTCCGGTATATATAGTTTGAAATTTCAATAATGAACTATGATAGGGCTCCGGTTTGATAAATCCCTTGCATTGAACGGTGGTATTTTTCCCTTTGGTTGTTTTACTTTTTTGGGATTTTAGATTTTATTTAAACATCTCGGGGTGTTGTTTATTAAAATCCGTTGCATTCTGGTAAGCTTTAGCAATGGCCAGCAGTGTGGCTTCATCATATAATTTACCAATTAACGTGATGCTGGTAGGCAGGTTATTTTTATTTATACCGGTTGGAAAAATTACAGCCGGATGCCCGGTAAGATTGGTAATTGACAATTGGTTGCCACCATAGGTAGGACAAATAAATGCATCGTAATTTTTGATCACTTCATTTACTTTTTGCATCAGTATATAGCGATGGCGGTAGGCATTGATATATTCCACCGCAGGAATAAAACGTGAAGAACGGAATTGATTGGGCCAGTCGCCCTTGCGTTGCCTGGTCAGCATATCATCCATATCACTGCGGGTTAATTCATCAAATTGTGCTGCACATTCAGCGCCAATGATAATACCCACGATGTCGAAATTATAAACGGTTGAATCCGGAAAATCAACCGGTACCAAATCAGCTCCTAATTTCCGGTACACATCCAATACTTTCATTTCATTGCCGAGCGTATCTCCTTTATCAAAATAATTTTTAGCATAAGCAATTTTTAGTTTCGAAAAATCTGTTTTGCCGGTGTAATTAAAAGGCATATTTACAGCGCATTGATCCAATCCATCAGTACCGTGCAGGTAATTAAATACTACTGCAGCATCTTCGGCGCTGCGACAAATAGGCCCCACTTTATCCAGGCTGTAACTTAGTGCCATGGCGCCCGTGCGGCTGGTGCTGCCAAATGTAGGCCGCAGGCCTGTTGCCCCACAAACATTGGATGGCGAGATGATGGAACCCAATGTCTCTGTGCCAATGGCAAAAGGAACCAAACCGGCAACGGTGGCCGCAGTTGAACCTGCGGAAGAACCACTCGAACCTCTTTTTAAATTCCAGGGATTCTTTGTTCTTCCACCATACCAGTAATCTCCCATGGCCAATGCACCCAACGTGAATTTTGCAATTAATACAGCACCGGCATTTTTTAATTGAGTATAAACAAAAGCATCTTCATCAATGGCCTGGTCTTTATAAGGTGCAGCGCCCCAGGTGGTCTTTGTACCTTTTACAGCAAACAGGTCTTTTAATCCGTAAGGGATGCCGTGTAAAGGGCCACGGTATTTACCGGCTGCAATTTCATTATCCGCCTGCAAGGCCTGTTGCATCGCAATATCTTCTGTAATGGAAATTATACATTGTAAGGTATCGCCGAATTTTTTTAAGCGTTCAATAAAAAACTTCGTCAGCTCAACCGAACTTATTTTTTTGTTTTTGATAAGCGATGCCAGTTGAAGGATGTTATAAAAAGCCAATTCATTTTTATTGGCAGGAACATCCAGGTCTTTTGGAAGATTCCATTTTACCGGATTTTGTTTCATGTTGAACTTCATACCGGGCAATACCGGGTTTTGCCAGGTGCTAAGCGGTACGCTGTTATCCAGTTTATATTGCCGCATTTTCTGGTATACCTTCATATTGCTTTTCACATCATCAAATAACGAATCTCTTTCTGCAGGTTTAAACTCCAGGCCAATAACCCTTTCAGCAGCAGGTATATCATGAATGGTAAGCGTATCCTGTGTAAATGCAACGGCAGGCATAACCATAAGCAGGAAGGGGAAAAGATATTTCATATAAAAGTATTAGACTGTTAAGCTACTTAATAAAAGATAAAAAAATTTCGTTTTATTAAATCCGGTCACAGACCTGTATATCTGCCTGTCGAAGGCTTTGCGCCATCGGTGAAAAAATTACCAGTAACTTTGATAGCAAGCCTTATATTAAAAGACTAAAAAAATAAAATTATGAATTTCAGATTATTTGAATCTTCCGTTTATGAAAACAGGCGTAAAGTTTTAAAAGAAAATATTAAAAGCGGACTGATACTTTTAATGGGTAATGAAGAAGCCGGAATGAATTATAAAGACAATTGGTACCCGTTTCGGCAGGACAGTTGTTTTTTATATTATTTTGGAATTGACCTTTCGGGATTGGCAGCCATCATTGATGTCGAGAGCGGTGAAGAGAATGTATTTGGCAATGAGTTAAGCATAGAAGATATTGTATGGACGGGGCCACAGTCAACCGTGGTGGAAATGGCAGGGGCTGTTGGCGTTTCAAGAACAGCACCCTATGCTGCTATTGAAACGGTTATCCGCAAGGCAATCACCAGTGGCAGAAAAATACATTTCATTCCGCCCTATCGTGCAGAGAATAAAATAAAGATAGCGCAGTGGTTAAACATAGCTGTACATGCAGTGGGCGATGCAGCTTCGGTGCTTTTAATAAAAGCGATCGTAAGCCAGCGATCTTATAAAGAAACCTGCGAAGTGGAAGAGATGGACAAGGCCACCATCATCAGTGCCGATATGCACCTGGCTGCCATGCGTTATGCCAAACCGGGTATGAAGGAATATGAAGTGATGGCAAAAGTGAAAGAAACAGCTTATGCCAACAATGGCAGCCTTTCGTTTCATCCCATTGTTACCATTCATGGAGAAACACTGCATAATGTTTACAGTGGTAATACCATCAAAGAAGGGCAGATGATATTATGCGATGCCGGGGCCGCCAACGATATGAATTATGCCGGCGACCTTACCTGTACCTTTCCTGTTGGTAAAAAATTTACAGCAAAGCAGAAGGAAGTATATGAAATTGTTTTGCATGCACATAACAGTTCTGTGGCCATGTTAAAGCCTGGGGTATTGTTCAGGGATGTGTATTTAAATGCCGCACAAAAAATTGTGGAAGGCATGCAGCAGCTCGGCGTAATGAAAGGGGATGCACAGGAAGCGGTTGCGGCTGGTGCACATGCCATGTTCTTTCAATGCGGCCTGGGCCACATGATTGGGCTGGATGTACATGATATGGAAGATTTGGGAGAACCCTATGTTGGTTACACAGATGTGTTGAAGAAGAGCACACAATTTGGAATAAAATCTTTACGCCTTGGGCGTGCCCTGGAGCCCGGGTTTACCCTTACCGTTGAACCGGGTATTTACTGTATACCGCAATTAATGGATGCATGGAAAGCTGAAAATAAGTTTGCTGCGTTTTTTAACTATGCTGCTTTGGAGCAATACCGCGATTTCAGTGGCATACGTGTGGAGGAAGATTATTTAATTACAGAAAACGGTTACCGGTTATTGGGAAAGAAATTACCGATGACTGTGGATGAAGTGGAAGCAGTAAGGGAGGAGAGTTTATCTTGATCTGCTGCTTGATTTTTTATTTTTCTTTGTATCAGGCTAAAAGAAAAAAACAGCATATTTCTGATTTATTTAAATCCGGTCGCAGACCGGCGGCTTTAAAATCGCAATCACCTGTCCTGTAGCTTTCGGGGAGTGATTCCACCAACTGTACGGTTGTTATTCAATGATTTAGGAAGGTAATACTTGCCAGTTGGGGGGCATATCTTTACCAGTAGGGGAACAAACGGTGTCAAAAAAGAGAAAATAACATTCATCCGCGGTGCAGCTTAAATAAACTACATTCAGTCTTTATTTTAAATTCTCTTTATGAGAAAAGTATTAATCCCGGTATTGGTTTTAACCATGTTTTTAACGGGCATTACAGGGTCTGTAAAAGCACAGAACACAATAATACCTGACCCTAAGTTTGAACAGGAACTTATAAACCAGGGGTTTGATGTTGCACCCGTAAATGGTTATGTACTAAAAGCAAATATCAGCAGTATTACTTCAATTAATGTTGCCAACAGAAATATTACTGACCTGACGGGCATCCAGGACTTTGTTTCGTTAACCAGCCTGTCATGTAATAATAATAATCTGACTAAACTGGATGTGTCAAAAAACATTGCTTTAACGAGATTGCTCTGCGACCGTAATCAATTAACAGATTTATATCTTCCCAATAATACTGCACTCACAGCTTTGTCTTGTACCAATAACCGCCTTACAAAACTGGATGTTACAAAATATCCTGATTTAAAAAGCTTTTACTGTGATGATAATCTGTTACAGAATCTTGACGTAACAAAAAATCCTGCTATATTTACTTTTTCATGCGGTAATAACCTGCTAAAAACCCTTGACGTAACAAAAAATACTGCATTAACTTCATTCGGATGTAATGATAACCTGCTAACAACTTTAGACGTAACAAAGATCACCTATCTAACCTCCTTTACATGTGCCAACAACCTGCTTACAACGCTGGATGTAACAAAGAACAGCTTTCTTTATTTTTTTGCATGTTTTAATAACCCGCTGTCAACTTTAAATGTAACCGCAAACCCCAATTTAACTACGCTGAATTGTTGGGGCAACCAGCTTTCAAATCTGGATTTGATAAATAACCCTGCCTTAGTCTATTTAAGATGCCAGGATAACCAATTGGTTAGTTTAGATATTTCTAAAAAACCTGCTTTAACTGAACTCAGGTGTAACAATAACCAGCTAAACTGTTTGAATTTAAAAAATGGTTTTAACAGCAGTATAACTATCATGAATGCTATAAATAATGCTAACCTTACCTGCATACAGGTTGATGATGCAACTGCAGCACTAGGTTATAGCGGCTGGTTAAAAGATACCCCGGCTCAATATAATAATGCATGCAGCCCTTCTATTATTTCATTTTCTCCAACAGCAGCATGTACAGGCGATGTGGTAATAATCAGCGGTTGTTTCCTTGATGGAACCACTGCAGTTAGCTTTGGTGCTGTGCCTGCAGCTTCATTCACTATACTTCCCGGAACAGGTATTGCAGCTATTGTGGCAACTGGTGCATCAGGTAATGTAGACCTGGTTACTCCCGGAGGCTCTGCAACACTTTCCGGGTTTATATTAAAGCAATTATCTTCGCCGGCTTCTTTAAGCATATCAGCTTCGGTAAATAATATTTGTCCTTCTGATGCAGTCACTTTTACCGCTGTTCCTTCAAATACCGGAACTACGCCTATGTATCAATGGTTCGTGAACAGGATGTCGGCAGGAGAAAACAGTCTTACTTATAGCAAGAACATTTTTACAAATGGCGACCAGGTATATTGTATCATGAATACGATCAAGACCTGCCCGGCTACCCTGCTGGTTTATTCAGATACGGTTACCATGATCGTTAAACCCGTTCCTGAAATTTTATTTACTCCATCAGACCCTTCAATATATTCAGGCAGTTCGGTTCAATTAAATGCTGTTATCAACGGAAGTAATACCGGTTATTTATGGACACCATCAACGGGATTAAGCGATCCTTCCATTTTAAACCCGGTTGCAAACCCTGTAACAACTACTGTTTATCATTTGAATGTAACCGCTGCAAATAATTGTACAGCCGGCAAAAACTTAACGGTTACTGTTTTGAAAAATATTTATTTCCCGAATTCATTTACCCCTAATGGAGATAATAAAAATGATATTCTCCGGATTCCTCCCGGAACTTTTTTTAATTTGGAGATGTTTGTGGTTTATGACAGGTATGGCAATGAAATTTTCAGAACTTCTGATATTAACAAGGGTTGGGATGGAACTAATATAGGCATTTCCTCTCCGCAAGGCTCTTATATTTATTTGATTAAGGGAACCGGCCTGAAAGGAAAAATTCTTTTAACGGGCAGTGTACTTTTAATCCGTTAATGAAAAAATAAAAGCCTGGCATTAATCAAATCTCCAAAATAAGCACTGCAGAATTTACCACTGCTGTTGTTTACAAGGAAAAGCCACAACAATGGAAATATGGAGATAAGAACACCT
>JBBRCM010000013.1:0-48241 GCA_038204855.1 Chitinophagales bacterium | reverse complement strand
CGGTTAAGTTGGTAAAGCCAATTTTAAAGAGATCAAGCAACAGGCTTCCGTTGCCCGTACCAACATCCAGTATGGCATCATTATACTGAACATCAGCATTTTTTATCCAGCTGTAATAATCAGGCATTTTATACCCAACAGACAGCAGGCTGCCGGCCAGTTTATTTTTTCCATAGATAAGGTAAGAAGCTTTCAGCTTCCGGAGTGTATCAGCCTTAGGCCTTATATCCAGCCCGCGGTTAAAGGAATAATAACCTTCATTGGGATAATATTTGCCCAGGTTGTGCGGAATGTCCTGTAATTGCATCAAGCCGCAATTGCCGCACTCCATATAAGTAAACACTTCCCTTAAACCCAGTTGCATTTCTTTAACGGGGTGAAGTTTATTGTTCTCTTCGTTACCGCAAACTTTACATCTTCCTGTGGACATTGTTTTGTTTTTGTTCCTGCACAAACTTAATTATAATAACCTGATCGGCATAAAATAAGCGTTTGTGCTGTTTACCTGCTGGCGGAAATATATCCCTTTGCTTTTTCAAGCAATTCATCAATACCACTTTTAATTCCCTGCTGCGTTGGTTTTACTTCAATATCAGGTACAATGCCTATGCCCTGTGTTTCTTTTCCATGCGGGTAAAATACACCGATGCCGGAAATATAACTGCTGAAACCGCCCGGAAATGGAACAGGACTTACATTACCATCTGCACCTGCTGTCTGGCTGCCCATCACAATCGCATTGGGAGCAGTACGCAACGCCATGGTGGTATATTCTGCCTGGCTTTGTGTGCTCTCATCAACCAGTATTACAATTTTGCCTTTGTAATAATCTTTATTTTTAGACCCATTGCTGATAGTATATTTAAAAGTAAAAAGACCGGGGTTATCAATATTTCCGTTTGTAAATTTTACGAAGGGCGATGGCTCTGGTTTAATGTACTTTGCCATTTCAAATGGCATAAACTCCGACGGATAATTCCGGATATCAATTACAATTCCTTTTGTATTTTCAAATGTGGTAAAAATAGTTTTCAGGTCAATAGCTTTTATTGTTGCCAACGTGATATACCCGATTGAATCGTTCAGCAATTTATATGTTGGCCCGGCATTATACTTTTTCATTGCCGCTGCATTAAAAGTCTGCATAGGGTACAATTTTAAGCGGCCGTTTTTTACAACCCCTTCGTGATCATAAGTAATTGCCAGAGAATCCCCGATTCCCCTGAGCAGAAAAGCCGATGCAAAATTTCTATCAGCTGCGCTTGGATTTGATGCACAAAGTATTTGCTCCATGTCTTTGTGACATTGAGCAATTGCTTTGCCATTCACAGTTAAAATTTCATCTCCAACCTGAATCAAATCACCCTTGGCCAAGGTTGAGTCAACGATAAGTGTTACAATAAGTTTACCGTGGATCATTCTGGTTTTTACACCGCTATAATTAGTGCCGAAATAACCACCAACTTCTTTATCGCCACTTATTGATGCATGCGTATCATGAATACGGTTTATTAATTTAAGACAGTGGAGTTTATAATGCAGGGAAGTTCTGTCAGCAGCAAATTGTGGAATGAATTCTTTCAATACATAATCCCAGTTTTCTTTAATTAAGTATTTGGAAGGGTAAAAATATTCGATAATGTTCCAGTAGCGGAAAAGCCCCAACATCCTTAGCCCGTCATCATCTCCGGCCATGGCTGTATATTTTTCTTCTCCATCAAAATTTGGATTTAATACGCCGGGCATCAGTTTTATATAGGCATTATCAGACCTGTTCCTGTGTGCGTAAATGCTGTTCAGTTTACTGATAAGATCATCACTGAAAATATGTTTATCATTTATCCAGGCGAGGTTTGGAGTAATATGTACATCTTTAACGGGCAATTCTTTTGAGAGCCTGTAATCCATTTCGTTGCCTAAACTGTTTATCCAGTTTAGCAACAATTCATTTCTTTTTTCAGTATTGGGGGCATTTGTTACCGGTTGTATGATCTTAAATAATTCGTTATCAAAATTGTCTTTCCCTCTTGCCACATCGGGGTGATGATATTTTAAGAAGCCCCATACTTTTGCCAGCACATATAAATTCTCCTGTTGGATTTTAGTAAGCAAACTGTCTAATCGTATATTTGATTTTGAACTGTTTTCGCTTTTTAATGCCTGCCATACTATTTTATCAATAGGCTTATCATCTGCGTAAAGTTCAAACTTATCAAACCATGCTTTTCCTCTGCCTGCAATCAGCCCGCCGAAAATAATTTTTGATACATCCTTGTCCATCTTAATAGTCACACTGTAATTTTCCCAGTTGGTACTGCCCTTGGGTGCCGATTCGCCTAAATTGCCAAAAGCAGCTGCAGTGTTGCCTGCATCCGCTCTTAGCCACAATCCTGCATACCCATTTACATTTTCGGTTTTGATAAATCCCTTGAGGGTAATTTTACTTGCAGAAAAATTTGCCGGTAATGAAAATACAACTGTAGCAAATTTACCTTCCGTTGCTGTTGTTTCATTTTGAATACGAATTGAATTTGGGCCATCAATTTTTACAGAATCGTCTTTATAAGTATAATAGCCATCTTTAGCCCATTGATAACCACAACCGGTAATTCGCCCGGCTGAATCTGTTTTATCAAAAGAAAGATTGAGGTTTTGATTTGGGGTTGGTTGTGCAAATAAGGCTGCAGAAAAAAATAAAAGTGAAACTGTAAATATTGATTTCATACATTTTTAATTTTCAAGAAAAATAGAATAAAAAAACCTGGAAAAAATTTTCCAGGTTGTTAAATAAAATACATTGTTTGCTTATATACTTTGTAATTGCTTAAGCAGGTTCGCTTTTCATTTGTTTTGAAACCCTTGAACGTTCGTTCTCATCCAGAATCACCTTACGCATACGAATGCTTTTTGGTGTTACTTCAATACATTCATCCTGCTGTATATATTCCATGCATTCCTCCAAAGTCATCATGATCTTTGGTGCAGCCTTGCTGGCATCGTCACTACCGCTTGCACGGTGGTTGGTCAGTTTTTTTGGTTCTGTAGCATTCACATTTAAATCTCCTGGCTTAATATGCTCAGCAATTATTTGTCCAACATAAACCTCATCTCCCGGATCAACAAAGAACCTGCCCCTGTCCTGTAATTTATCAATTGAGTAGCCGGTTGTTCTTTCTGTATTTTTAGATAACAAAACACCATTACTTCTGCCAGGAATATTTCCTTTCCAGGGTCTGTAATCAGTAAAACGGTGAGCCATTACAGCTTCTCCGGCAGTGTTGGTAAGCATATTGCTACGCAAACCTATCAAACCACGTGAAGGAATATCAAATTCCAGATGCTGCATTTCGCCCTTGCTTTCCATGATCAGCATTTCGCCTTTGCGTTGTGTAACCAGGTCAATTACTTTGCCACTGAATTCAGCAGGTACATCAACTACCAGGTTTTCATAAGGTTCACATTTTTTACCATCAATTTCTTTTACCAATACCTGCGGATTACCTACGGTTAATTCAAACCCTTCACGGCGCATGGTTTCTATCAATATACCCAAATGCAAAATACCGCGGCCATACACCAGGAAACTATCTGCACTGTCAGAATCTTCAACACGCAATGCAAGGTTCTTTTCTGTTTCTTTCATCAGCCTGTCACGCAAATGACGGCTGGTTACAAATTTACCTTCACGGCCAAAGAACGGTGAGTTGTTGATGCTGAACATCATACTCATCGTTGGTTCATCTACACTGATAACCGGTAATGCTTCCGGAAATTCAACATCACAAATCGTATCGCCGATATTAAATTCTTCCAGACCAACTATCGCACAAATATCACCTGCACTCACTTCAGTAGCTTTCTTCTTACCAAGTGCCTCAAAAGTATACAGTTCTTTTACTTTCATTTTTTTAATACCGCCATCTGCCTGCACCAATGCAATCTGTTGTCCTTCTCTTACAGTACCTCTTGCAACTTTACCTACTGCAATACGGCCTAAAAAAGAAGAATAATCCAGTGAAGTAATTTGCATTTGCGTTGTACCTTCATTTACTTTTGGCTCCGGTACATGCTCCAAAATAGCATCCAGCAAAGGGAAAATATTGTCAGTTTCGGTTAATGAAGTGTTCATCCAGCCATTCTTGCTGCTGCCGTAGATGGTAGGAAAATCAAGTTGCTCTTCCGTAGCATCCAGGTTAAAAAATAATTCAAAAACTGCATCGTGCACTTCATCCGGGCGGCAGTTTGCTTTATCAACCTTATTAATAACCACTATCGGGTGTAAACCTAATTGCAATGCTTTCTGCAAAACAAAACGTGTTTGCGGCATCGGACCTTCAAAAGCATCAACCAACAGCAAAACGCCATCGGCCATTTTTAAAACACGCTCAACCTCTCCACCAAAGTCACTGTGACCCGGGGTATCAATAACATTAATTTTAATGCCTTTATAAAGTACCGAAACGTTTTTACTGAAGATGGTGATGCCACGTTCTCTTTCCAGATCGTTACTGTCCATGATCAATTCACCAGTTTCCTGGTTATCACGAAAAATATTTGTGCTGTGCAGAATCTTATCTACTAGTGTTGTTTTACCGTGATCTACGTGGGCAATAATTGCGATGTTACGAATATCCATAATACTAATCTTGTACTTCAAGCCTTGTTTTGCAGGAGAACCAATATGGCCTGTCCTTTGCAACTTATTACTTGTAGCTGTTTTTAAGGGCGCGAAGGTACGCTAAAAATGCCGGATGGCAAGGTTAATTGTATATTAATATGCAATGGATTACTTTTAAGTCACTAATGGTATTAATGTTAATGATACTGTTTTTGAGGTACCGGATAAACAATTTATCAGGTATGTTATTTGCAATCCTTTAATCATGAATAAAACAAAACCTGTTGTACCAAATATTGCCCTTTGCATTGTGCTCGACGTTATTGGCATGGCAACTTACTTTATTCCTGCACTGGGCGAATTTGCAGATGTAGCCTGGGCGCCTGTTTCTGGCTTTCTTTTTTTTATGTTATTTGGCGGCCGCTTTGGTGTAATAGGTGGTGTACTTAACTTCCTGGAAGAAATTATTCCTTTTACAGATATTAGTCCCTCTTTTACCATTGCCTGGTTTATCAGGAAACAGGAAGCTGATAAATGGATAGCAGATAAATAACCTGAGCTTTTCTTCTTTTTAAAAAAACGTATATTTGCTATGTGGTTAAATCAAAGCACGATATTGTAAAGATTATAAAAAGCAATCAGCATAAGCTTTTGGCCTTTGGCGCAACCCGTATTGGCCTCTTTGGCTCTTATGCAAAAAATAATGCTAACGCAGAAAGTGATATTGACATTTTTATTGAATTTGAAAAAGGAAAAAAAAGTTTTAAGAACTATACAGGAGCCTATTTATTTTTAAGAGAGTTATTAGAGAAAGATATTGATTTTATTACGCCTGAATCTTTAAGCCCATACATTGGCCCTCATATTTTAAAGGATTTAGAATATGTCTCTCTCCATAGTTGATTTTTTATTACACATCAGGGATGAGCTTGTTTTTTTAAAAACAGATGCCGAAGGTTACACTTTTGAAGAATTTTCTGTTGATAAAAAGACAGTTTTATCTTATACAAGATCTCTCGAAATAATTGGCGAGGCTTGTAAGAATATTCCCGGCAACTTCAGATTAGTTTATCCTCAAATTGACTGGAAAGGCTTTGCCGGATTAAGGGATATTATTATTCATCAATATTTTGGCATTGATTATGAAGCCATTTGGGATACTGTAATTAATGAAGTGCCTGAAGCGCTTATTGAAATTGAACGTATCATCAAATCAGAAGGAAAATAAATTTAAATGCCTTTTCAACTTCAAGCACCATATTCCCCCGCCGGCGATCAGCCGGATGCCATCCGCCAGCTAACGGATGGAATTTTAAATGGAGAACGTTACCAAACACTTTTGGGTGTTACAGGCAGCGGTAAAACTTATACCATGGCCAATGTGATACAGAACACACAGAAGCCTACATTAGTGATTACACATAACAAAACGCTTGTGGCACAATTGTATGGCGAGTTCAAGCAGTTTTTTCCAGATAATGCGGTTGGGTATTTTGTTTCTTATTACGATTACTACCAGCCGGAGGCGTATATGCCGGTGAGCAATACGTACATAGAAAAAGATCTTAGCATAAATGAAGAATTAGATAAACTACGCCTGCAGGCAACGGCTCAATTATTAAGTGGACGAAGGGATATCATTATCGTTGCCAGTGTAAGTTGCATTTATGGTATGGGTAACCCCACCGATTACGAAAATGGGATCATCCGTATTCAGCAGGGGCAGGTAATTTCACGCCAGGGATTTTTACATGCCCTCGTTAATTCTCTATACCACCGGAGCGAAGGCGATTTTACAAGAGGCACATTTCGTGTTAAAGGCGATACCATCGATATTAATTTGCCCTATGTCGATTTTGGTTACCGCATTACTTTTTTTGGTGATGAAATTGAAACTATTGAAACGCTGGAACTCGGCAGTGGAAAGCGTATCAGCAGTGTAGATAATGCAGCTATCTTTCCGGCTAATTTATATGTAACACCAAAAGATATGCTGCAGCAGGTAATTCATGAGATACAGGACGAAGTGGCTGCGCAGGAATTATATTACAAAAACAGTGGAAAATATATTGAAGCCCAACGCATCGGCGAACGGGTAAATTACGACCTGGAAATGATACGTGAACTGGGTTATTGCAATGGTATTGAAAACTATTCCCGTTTTTTCGACAGGCGCAAACCGGGTACCAGGCCGTTCTGTTTGCTGGATTATTTCCCCAAGGATTTTATTTGTATTGTTGATGAAAGTCACCAAACCATTCCGCAGGTAAGCGGTATGTATGGCGGCGACAGAAGCCGTAAATTAGTTTTGGTTGATTATGGTTTTCGCCTGCCATCGGCATTAGATAACCGGCCGCTTAACTTTAATGAATTTGAAAGCCTGCTGAACCAGACAATTTATGTTTCGGCAACGCCCAGCCAATACGAATTGGAAAAATGTGACGGCGTTGTAGTTGAACAGGTTGTAAGGCCAACGGGTTTATTAGATCCACCAATTGAAGTACGACCATCTATAAATCAGATTGATGACCTCTTGGATGAAATTGATAAACGCATCACCAAAGGCGACCGGGTTTTAGTTACCACGCTTACCAAACGAATGGCAGAGGAAATGACCAAATACCTGCATCGTATTGATATAAAATGCAAATACATACACAGCGAAGTAGATACACTGGAAAGAATTGAAATTCTTCGTGAGCTACGCCTGGGAGTGATTGATGTATTAGTTGGTGTGAATTTATTAAGAGAGGGATTGGATTTGCCAGAAGTTTCATTGGTTGCTATTTTAGATGCTGATAAGGAAGGCTTTTTACGCAACGAAAAAAGTTTAACGCAAACTGCAGGCCGTGCTGCCCGTAATGTGGATGGCCTGGTAATTTTTTATGCTGATAAGATGACAGAGAGCATGCAACGCACCATTGATGAAACCAACCGCCGCCGTGAAAAGCAGGTAGCTTTCAACATTGAACATAATATTACACCCACTACCATTATAAAAAGTACCGAGCAGATTTTTGCACAAGGCTCCGTGCTGGATGTAAAAGGATATGATCCGGCAAACCCTTACTCATTGGCACCCGACGGCGAACTGGTAAATGTTGCGGCAGAAGACCAGGCGGTTTATGCAACCATCCCTCAACTTGAAAAAGCCATCACCAGAACAAAAAAAGATATGACCAAAGCGGCAAAAGATATGGACTTTATGGAAGCAGCCAGGCTGAGGGATGAGATGTTCAGGATGCAGAAAGAGCTGGAGGAAATGCGGCTGTAATTTTAAAGATATTTCATAACTACTTTGTTCACAAAAGGCATAACATGATTTTTTATGAACAAAATCGACTCCGTAATTTATTTTTTATGCACCCATATATTCCGCATTTATTAGACGACATTAAAAAGGCGCACCGCACAGGAATAATTGAACCGGAAGTTCCAAAATCTTTTGAAGAAGAAATGGAAGCAATAGAAAGATGGTGCGATGGTGAAGACCCTATACACAATTTTGGTTACTATTGCATGCTGCAACCCGAAAATTTTCCACCAGTTGAGCAGTTAGGCAATGAAGATATAATACAGGTAAATACTGCTTTTTGTGAAATGATGAACACTTGGAATCTTAATATTGATTTACCTGAAGCGATGCCTCAAAAAGTCAGATATTCATTTTTAGTTAATACCCTTAATGAAAAAGTGGATATTGTAAACAGCGGTTTTTGTACTATTGATTTCTGTACTGGTTATGCCCCCGATTGCAAATTAAAAGAATATTGCCCCTGTCTTGAATTTTGGAACAGTCTGCCGGAAGAAAATATGGATGATATAAAAAGCTCTCCCGGGGATTTGCCATTTTAGCAGCTCTGATTTGCAAAGTTGACAATTTTATTCTCCCCCACCGGCCACCGGTCATTTCCAAACCTATCTTTAAAGCCATAAGGCTGTTTTTGCAAAAGATAAATAATTCTTTAAAATTATTTGCTATCTTAACCCTCCTTATTCATAAAATAAACATGTTATGACAACGATTGCGCTCTACAACCTAAAAGGTGGTGTTGGTAAAACTGCCAGTTGTGTAAACCTGGCTTACCTGGCTGCGGCTGATGGCCATAAAACCCTTTTATGGGATATTGACCCCCAGGGTTCCTCATCTTTTTATTACAAAGCAAAACCCAAAACCCACCCGGGCATAAAAAAGCTTATTACCAAAGATGCCGACCTGGAAAGTGCTGTTATGAGCACTGATTTTGAACTGCTGGATGTAATACCTGCCGATAACAGCAGCAAAAGTTTTGAAATTATGCAGGACGAAATGAAGGGAAACAAAAACCGTTTGAAAGCTATATTGAAACAGTTGGATAAGGAATATGATTTTGTTTTTATTGACTGTCCGCCGGGCTTTAGTGCGCTAAGCGAAAATATCTTTAACGCCGCAGATATAGTGTTGATGCCGGTTATACCCACCACGCTATCCATCCGCACGTACAATATGGTTAAAGATTATTTTAAAGAAAAAGACCTGGATATTAAAAAGATGATGTGCTTTTTTACCATGACCGATTTGCGCAAAAACCTGCACAACGAGATCATGGAAGAACTGTACAAAGACAAACGCTTTTTTCAGAATTATATTCCCTATTTAAGCGATGTAGAAAAAATGGGCATACATAAAGCACCCATTATGGAGTTTGCCAACAGCAGCTATGCAGCAAAATGCTACAGGGAGTTGTGGACAGAGATTAAAGAAGGGGTTTTGTAGTAAAAATCATAATTTTACTTAACAATTTAAACATGGCAACAGTTATAGAAATACCGAAAAATGCAACTAAAAAGCAATTAGATGAAGTTGCAAAAAAGATAAAGGCACTTCCAAAAAAAAATATTAAAAAGCATTTTGGCAAACTAAAGTGGCCAATAGATGCATTGGTATATCAAAAACAAATCCGTAATGAGTGGAATTAGTATGGAAAGGGTTGTATTTGATACCAACGCTCTAATATACTTTATGGGTGGAGATAAGCGGCTAAAGATTTTTGAAACGTCAACTGTTTATATTTCTGTTTTTTCAGAAATTGAAACGAAAGGGCGATTTGGAATTACAAAAACAGAGCTTAAAAGTATCAATGAAATTATTGAAGACTTTACCATTATCCCTTTTAATGATGAAATAAAAGAAATTGCCATTCATCTCAGACATACCAACAGATTAAAATTACCAGACAGCTTAATTGCTGCAACATCAATCTGGATTGGCTTTCCGTTTGTAACTGCCGACAGAGATTTTAAAAATATTCCTGAACTAAATATGCTATTAATCTAAAAGAAAAAAGAGTTTTTCCGCTGGTTTGGTCCGGCACAACACAAAGCATTTCGCATCGTTACGCTTCTTTCAAAACTACATACCTTATTTAAGCGATGTAGAAAAAATGGGCATACACAAAGCACCTATCATGGAGTTTGCCAATAGCAGTTACGCAGCAAAATGCTACAGGGAATTGTGGACGGAGATTAAAGAAGGGGTTTTGTAAAAATATAAGAGAAAAAAAAAACAGGGTTGCTGAATTTTTATTTCAGCAACCCTGTCTTATTAATAGCCAACACTAAATGTGCCGTTCGTAACAATTTTTTTGTTTCCTCCAAAGGCATCAAACAAATCACCGGAAAAAATACCCGTTATTTTATTTGGACTTGTAGTGATAGTTTGAACTGTTACGTTAAATGCATTTGAATTTGTAGGACTAGGTAACCAGAAAGTTCCGGGAGAAGCTGTATTAGGAGTATATGTAACTAGACAATATTTATTCATGTTCGAAAGAGAAAATTTGTTATAGGTTCCAACCGCAATGTCAACACTCATGTCAGTTAATGATACATTTAAACTGGAGCTTCCAGCGTCCCCACTCGCACTAAAGGATCCTCCAGACAATAACGCAATCAATCCAGTACTAAAATCCATAGCTGTACCATCAATAGTACATTTCAGAAAATCTGTTGGTGGTGGTGGACCGCTTGTATAAGTAACATCAAACGAACATCCGCCAGAAGGTGTATAAGTAAATGGTCCCGCTGCACTTGGGGTATTGTTACTGGTTAAGGTTATAGTTTGTGGTCCTGTTCCTGGAAAAACGCCGGAAGCAGAAAAGGTTACACCATTGGCACCATTGGTAGTTACAGAGTAAAGGCCTGCAACGGATACACTAACCCCTAATTTAATTGTACTTGCTGATGTTAATGCCATACCTGCTGCAAATGTTCCGCTTATAACCGGACCTGTACAACTGCTCGGTGCACCATCATAAGTAAATGATGCAGGCGGTGGTGGCGGTGCTGCTGTTACACTAAAACTGCAGCCACCAGAAGGTGTGAATGAAGATGTTACCGGTGCTGCCGGCGTACCATTTCCAATTAAGCGTATAACCTGGTTTCCAGTGGCTGTAAATGCACCACTGCCCGAAAAACCGAAGCCGTTTGCACTATTGGTGCTTACTGTATAAGCTCCGGGAGTTGTAACATTTACTGCCAGATCAACATAATTACCCGAGCCTAAAGCTACACCGGTTGCATATACACCGTTTATTGCTGGTGCAGTACAGTTGCCGGTTCCTCCCGCATAGGTAAATACAGCAGCAGGTGCACCACTAAGGAAAGACACCATAAAATTGCAGGTATTATTTGTTACGGGTACATAAGGAAAATTACCAGCTTTAACAGGTATTCCCTTTCCATATAAAATAATTGTTTGGGGTCCGGTAGTTGTAAAAATGCCACCAGCCTGAAAATACACGCCGTTACCTGAAGTGGTGGTTAAACTGTACGTACCTTTTACGGTAACATTTACAGTAAATGTAAGCGTGTTTGTAACATCCATCTGCCTGCCAACACTGTATATACCGGCTATTGCGGGTGTTGCACAACTGCCCGGCGACCCATCAAAACTGTAAGTGGAGGTACCGCCTGGGTTTGAGCTGCTTACTGAATCTTTGGTGCAGGAACTGCCGAAAGCTATCAGCAAACATGATAGCACAATTAAAGTAAAATTTTTAATCATTGCATTTAGTTTAAATAAAGTAAAATCGGTTGTGCTACATAAAGCTGTAAACCTAATGTTTTTTAGGTAATCAAAAAAAATAATAACATATTAAAGCTGCGAAAAAGGAAAAGCCGTACTTTTATTTAAATTAGTCTTATATCATTAAATATTGTTTATAAATTTTACCAGTTGCATGAAAAAAGAATTAAATAGTTGGTTCAGCCCGGCCCTGCAAAAAGAAATGCCTATTGTTACTTATGGCGATTACGGCACGGCTATCTTATTTGTGCCTACCGCCGCCGCCGATTACCTGGAGTATGAGCGTTTTCAGATGATGGATACCCTGGCACCTTATATAAACGGGGGAAAGATAAAAGTGTTCTCAATAAATAGCATCAACAACGAAAGCTGGCTTAATAAAGAAATGGAGGGTGCCCACAAAGCAATTCGACAAAACCAGTTTAACGAATATGTTTTTAACGAAGTAATTCCTTTTATAAAACACAGCACATCCGCCGAAGCAGAAATTATTACTTGTGGTGCCTCCTTTGGCGCACTGCACAGCATGAACCTGTTTTTAAAACGCCCCGACCTTATCAACGGTGTTATTGCCATGAGTGGTGTATACGATCTTACTGAATATACTGATGGTTATTTTGATGAGCAGGTTTATTTCAACAGTCCCATGCACTATATCCGTAACCTGGAGGATCATGGCGTGCTGGAACAGATACGCAGAAGCCGCCACCTGCATATTTTAACCGGCAGTGGTGCCTACGAAGATCCCAATGCCAGCAAAGCCTTTGCAGGGTTGCTTTACAGCAAAGGCATCAATTACGAACTGGATGTTTGGGGCGAAGATTGGAAGCACGACTGGCCAACCTGGAGGGCCATGTTACCGGTTTATTTTGAGACCCGGTTCTGATTTTAAAGCTTTTCCACACAATATTATTACGGCTTTTCTGTTATAGGTATACCAATATCCTTAATATGAAAAAGACCACATTATTAGTCGCACTTAAGTGTTCGGTGATACTGTATTTTGCAGCCTGCACCGGAATTAATAAGATCACCACTGCCATATCTGCCACACCACGGGTAACCAAAGGAGCGTGGAAAATAAATTTATATACCGAAGCAAAAAATGACGAAACCGCCAGGTTTGATGGTTGTATGCTGACATTTGATGCCGCCGGAAAGATAACAGCCTATAAAAACGGCGAAAAAATAACCGGTAACTGGGCCGAAGATGATATTCTGAAAAAGATAACCATAAATCTAAATACCAAAGATCCTGCTTTATCTAAACTTAATACAAACTGGAATATCTCCAATATTTCTAAATGGCAGTTAAGTTTTAATAATAGTAATAATGAAGAACTAAGCCAGTTACAGATTACCAGCCTGTAATTATAAATAAGTAGTATAGTTTTCTCTGAGTTAATGAACTGAAAAGCTGTTCCCGCCAGGGAGCGGCTTTTGAGTTTTTAATGCCGATGGGCTTTTGTAGTTAGTATCCAACCGGCATTTACTCCCGATGGCTATCGGGACCAGTGCCACAACAGCTTGGCTTGAATTTCAGCCTGGCTACATTGCCCCAAATGAAATTCAGTTTGGTATAAGATGTTGTTGATTGGCAAGTACAATTGTTTTACTTTTATGGCATGCCAAAAAAATTATTTCTGTTAGATGCTTTTGCATTGGTCTTCCGTGCATATTATGCACTTATACGCAACCCACGCATTACTAGCAAGGGCCGCAATACCAATGCACAGTTCGGTTTTACCAATACTATTATTGAGTTGATCAAAAATCAAAACCCCACGCACATGGCCGTGTGTTTTGATACCCATGCGCCAACCGAACGCCATACCGACTTTGCCGATTATAAAGCCAACCGGCAGGAGACACCCGAAGATATTTTAGGGGCTGTGCCGGATATAAAAAGAATTATTGAGGGCCTCAATATTCCGGTAATTGCCATTGATGGTTACGAAGCCGATGATGTGATTGGCGCCCTGGCAAAGATGGCCGAGAAAGAAGGTTACGAAGTGTATATGGTTACACCTGATAAAGATTACGGACAATTGGTTTCTGAAAATATAAAAATTTACAAACCGCCTTACCAGGGTGGTAAGTTTGAAATACTGGGCCCAAAAGAGATTTGCGAAAAATGGGATATTGGCAGTGTGGACCAGGTTATTGATATGCTTGGGCTGATGGGAGATGCAGTGGATAATATCCCAGGTATAAAAGGTGTTGGTGAAAAAACTGCCGCCAAACTTTTGAAAGAATATGGTACGCTGGAAAATATTTTAGACAATGCAGATAACATAAAAGGGTCTTTGGGAGAAAAAGTTCGTGCCGGAAAAGAGCTTGCTTTGATGAGTAAGAAATTAGCCACCATTATCCTGAATGTTCCTGTTGAATTTCACGAAGAGAATTTTTTAATAAAGGAGATGAACAAGCCTGCTTTAAAAGAAATTTTTGAAGAGCTGGAATTTAAAACCCTCGGCAAAAGAATTCTGGGCGATGATATTGATGGCGCACCGGAATCATGGAATAATAGTGAAGAAGCCAAGCCCAAAAAAGTTGCTACTGCACAACTGGATCTGTTTGGAAATATTATTGAACAACCCGAAGCAGTTGAAATAAAAATTAGGAACGAAGATGCAATAACTACTGCCGATAAAAACATCAACAACACGTCGCATGATTATTCGCTGGTACAAACTGATGCTGAGATAAGCGATCTGGTAAAATATTTGTCGGCCTTTGATGAAATTTGTTTTGATACCGAAACAACCGGTATTGATGCCAATGCGGCCGAAATTGTGGGTATGAGTTTTTCCGTTAAACCCGGTGAAGGGTTTTATGTTATCTGCCCGGCAGATCAGGAGGAAACATCCCGCAGGTTACAATTTTTTAAACCACTTTTTAATGATGCAGCCAAAACCTGGATTGGCCATAACATTAAATACGATATGCTGATATTGAAATGGCAGGGTATTGAAATTGCCGGTAATACTTTCGACAGCATGCTTGCGCATTACGTGATTGAGCCTGATGGTAAAAATGGTATGGATGCATTGAGTGAAAAATTTTTGGGTTATGAGCCGGTGCATATTGAAGAACTGATTGGCAAAAAAGGCAAAGGGCAGGGAACGATGAGAGATGTGGAGGCAGAAAAATTAAAAGAATATGCTGCAGAAGATGCAGATATAACGCTGCAATTAAAAACGGTCCTTCTACCCAAATTAAAAGAAAGAGATGTAGAGAAGATTTTTTACGAAGTGGAGAACCCGTTGGTGAAAGTGCTTACAGCCATGGAATACGAAGGAATACGGATTGACGAAGGCTTTTTAAATGAATATTCAAAAGAGCTGGAAAAAGAAGCCAAGGCAGCGGAAGAATCTGTTTACGCACAGGCTGGTGTTCGTTTTAATTTAGCATCACCAAAGCAACTGGGCGAAGTGTTGTTTGATAAAATGCAGATAGATCCAAAAGCAAAAAAAACAAAAACAGGCCAGTATGCAACCGGTGAAGATGTTCTATTAAAGCTGGCCGCCAAAAATAAGATTGTAGATGACATTTTAGTTTTCCGTGAGTTTACAAAACTAAAATCAACTTATGTAGATGCATTGCCGCTGATGATAAATAAAAAGACAGGCCGTGTGCATACATCTTACGCACAGGCGGTTGCAGTTACTGGCAGGCTGAGCAGCAACAATCCAAACCTGCAAAACATTCCCATACGTACCGAGAGAGGGAGAGAAATTCGTAAAGCATTTATTCCACGTGATGCAGATCATGTTTTAATGTCGGCCGATTATTCACAAATTGAATTACGCATTGTTGCTGCCATCAGTGGCGATGTAAATATGTGCGAAGCTTTTAAGACCGGTAAGGATATTCACAACGCTACCGCCGCAAAGGTTTTTAATGTAGAAGAAAAAGATGTAACCAAGGAAATGCGTTACAAGGCCAAGAGCGTAAACTTTGGAATTATCTATGGGCAGGGGGCTTTTGGCCTGGCAGAAAACCTGGGCATCAGCCGCAGCGAAGCAAAAGAAATTATTGATAATTATAAAAAGCAATTCCCCAACATTCAGAAATACATGGATGATACCATTCATTTTGCGCAAGAGCATGGTTACGTACAAACACTGATGGGCCGCAAGCGGTGGCTTAAAGATATCGGCAGCGCCAACTTTACCGTTCGTGCTTTTGCCGAACGCAATGCCATCAATTCACCCATACAGGGAAGTGCTGCAGATATGATAAAACTGGCTATGATAAAAATTCATGCCGAGTTCAGTAAACATAATTTTAAAAGCAAAATGCTATTGCAGGTGCATGATGAATTGGTTTTTGATGCACACAAATCTGAAATTGAAATCATTAAACCAATCATTCTAAATTGCATGCAAACTGCATTGGCTTTGCCCAATGATGTACCTACGGATGCGGAACTGGGAATGGGCGACAACTGGCTCGAGGCACATTAAAGTTTTACACATTAAAATCTGCCCATACTGCTGCATGGTCCGATGCCGCATTGGATGCTGCTGTTACTGTATCAAATCTTTTTTCGGTGCCACCACTCAGGTTGTCCAGTTCAAACATGCCCCTTCTTTCCACGCCGGCATCTGTAAAGGCGTCTTTTAAAGGTTTGCTAACCAGTATAAAATCTATTTGTATTTTTTGCTTAAAAAAATATGTGTAGCGCTTCTCTATATCGTTTCCGAATTTCAATTGCAACACATCAAAGAGGTTGGGAACGGCTATTAATTCTTTTAGGGGGTTTGAGTCGGGCGTATCATTAAAATCGCCAAGCACAATTACCATGTCATTTTTTAGATCGTAGTTGTTTTTTAAAATATCCTTCACTGTATTTGCCTGTACTTTTCGCCGGGCATCGGATGTGGCCTGCGATGCGCTGAACCCCTTACTTTTAAAATGGTTGCATAAAATAAACAGTGATTTACCGGGTGCGATCTCCAGTTCCACTTCCAGGCAATCCCTGCTGAAAATGAAGGATTTACTTTTAGGCTTTTCTTTGGCAAAAATATTGGTTCGTAAATTTTTAATGGGAAAGCGGGAAAGCAAACCCACATCAATACCACGGGGATCATTTCCATCAATTAAAATATTGTAAGGGAATTTTTGAGCGCCCAGCATGTCGCTACTGAAACTGTTGATCGTATCACGGTTCTCTACTTCAACCAGGCATTGCACATCGGCCTTTAAAGCTTTTAGCACCCTTGCGGTATTAAGCCTGGTGGTATCAGAAAATTTCGCTCTTTTAAATTGGATTGTACCATCCCAATCATCAACACCATTTGCTGCAACACCCTTAATGGCCGATAAACTGCGCTTAAACAATTTCCCTCTTTCTTCCGAAATCTCTATGTATTCTTTCAGCTCGTTGTACAGCAACATGATTTTTGGTTTATCATACACGGCTTTGTCAAGCTCGGCCTGCAAGTCGCCTATTTTTTTTAAAATTTTATCTCCTTCTGTACTGTCTTTAAAGTTTAATACTTTAGCCCTGGTAAAAAGGTTTTCGGTGTTAAAGGTTGCAATACGCATAATGTCTTTTTTAGTTGAGGTTAAATTTAATCAACCTTTTTTAAAAATACAATACCCATTATAGGTAACTGCATTCATAAGTATATTTACAAAATGAAACCAGCTATAATTTACTGTTACGATGCCTACTGCGGATGGTGTTACGGCTTCAGCCCGGTTATAAAAAAAATTGCTGCAGATTATAAAGATAAACTGGAGATTGAGGTACTTAGCGGTGGTATGATGACCGGTGAAGCTGCAATGCCGATTGAAAAAATTGGGCCTTACATTCAAACTGCCTACAAACGTGTTGAAGAACTGAGCGGCATTAAATTTGGCGAAGATTTTTTGTGGCATATCAATAACCCCGATAAAAGTGACTGGGTGATGAACTCCGAAAAACCTGCCATTGCATTGTGCATTTTAAAAGAATATTATCCTGAACGGCAACTGGAGTTTGCAACCGACCTGCAGTACGCTTTAAATTATGAGGGTCGTGATCTGGATGATGACGAAGCTTATCGCTACCTGCTGGATAAATACAATATTCAGGCAGAGGCTTTTTACAGTAAGCTGAACGATCCCGAATACAAAGAAATGGCTTACTACGAATTTGCATTGATGAAGCAATTGCAGGTTAATGGATTCCCAACGGTCTTTTTACAAACAGGCGAAACTAAATTCGTAATGATTGCCAGGGGTTTTACTGCTTACGAAGATGTAAAAGACCGAATTGAAAATGTGATGAAGGAAATGGAACAGTGATACCATCTTGATTCATAGGAGTACAAAGGACTACGCTGAAATCTTAGATGGTATTATGCCGATGGCAGATTGCATTGGATTAAGGGATGGCACATCGGTATAATTTTTTCTGCCATAAATTAATAGTGCAGGATACGGAAAAATTTAGGCCAGGGACCCATTTCAGTTATATATTGTTTTGCCATTACCCTTGTTACTTGTGCAATATGTGTAAGGTCGTGTGCCACCCAGGTTGCCAGTAAATTTCTTAAACTTACTTCTCCTAAAACCGGGTGCATTCCTTTTTTATCCAGATCGGATTCTGTTAAATTTTCCGATTTAAACCAAATCATATTTTCTTTGCGTATTGCGGCAAATTCATCCAGCAGTTTTTCTAACGATTTTCCCTTGCTTTCTTCGTACTGTGCAAACCGGTCGTAACTTTCAAAGGTTTGGGTACTACCAAAGTCCAAAATCAGTTTCGCTCTTACAGTCCAATCAGTTTTTTCTCCATGTAATAAATGGCCAACTACATCAAACGGCGAAAAGTTTCAGGACCTTCATTCGGCATAACCTAATCATCTGGCAGTCCGGCAAGTAACGCCTGCAAAACAGCAGGCGTTCTGTCCAGTATTTCGTATGATCTTTCTAAACTGTATTTCATTTTTTGGCGTTACTTCTTTTTCTTTTTAGATGCTTTGGCAATTGCATTATACTCCAGTGCCAGGTTCAGCCAATACTCCAGTTTTTTTTGTATTCAGCACATCTGCATCAACAAAAATAAAACCTTTTATTACTTTGCCTGTAAAGTCCATCGGTTTACAGCCTTCTATTTCCATCACTGCTTCATATTTTGCAGGGTCAATCCTCAGCATCATACGTTCACGTTCTACCCCAACACACATTTTATCGTTTACCATAAAGCAAAGGCCTCCAAACATTTTTTTCTCCTCAGTTATTGTATGAGTGAGCGAAATAATTTCTCTGGTTCTGTCTGCAAGTTTTTCATCGTAAGGCATACCATTATTTTTATTGATTGATGTCTTTCCCCTCTTTCAGTTTGGCAATATTTCCTTCCATTTGTTTTTTTGCTGCATCGTTTGGTGCCTGTGCCAATGTTTTTTCGGCATACATTATTGCTTTTTTAAAATCGCCTTTGGCAGAATACGCACTCATCAATCCATTATTAACGCCGTATACATCGCCATATCTTTTCTGTGAAGCGATAAATATTTCCATGGCTTTATCAACTCTTTTTTGGGTAAT
This sequence comes from Chitinophagales bacterium, assembly GCA_038204855.1. Classification (GTDB taxonomy): domain Bacteria; phylum Bacteroidota; class Bacteroidia; order Chitinophagales; family Chitinophagaceae; genus Ferruginibacter. The sequence goes on along the minus strand of JBBRCM010000013.1, from coordinate 29,015 downwards.
GAGGGTTCTTCCATAAGCAGTGTATTGGTTGGCTGTGGCAATTAATAAAGCTTCGTTCATGCTTGAATCAGCCTCTGGCATCCTGTTTAGTTTTTCGTAAGCCGTTGCCAGGTTTCTTAATGTGATGTAGGTTTTTTGACCGCCCTGTCCATCTACCGCTCTTCTGCTCCAAACCAAAGCTTCACCCAGGTTAATGTTCTTATTAAAACAATATTGCGTTGCCGATAAAATAAGTGCAGGCACAAAACCTTTACGACTGTTCAGTTCTTCCCTTATCCTTGCCAATACAATATTATCTACATCCACATCAACTTTAAATGGCACCGAAACTTTTTCCCACTGCATGGCAATGCTGCAGCTCTTTTCTTTTTGTTCAATAAATTCATATTTTAACCATTCTACGCTTTTATCCAATGCCACCGGTTTTACGTTAACCCTAAGTGCATCATATTTTTCATCGTAATAAAAACTGCCCCAGGCATCAGACTGATTTGAAAAAATTACAGTTACATTATCAGCACCCATTGCCATGAACAAGCCATAAGTTCCGGCTCTCAGCGGCTGCCCTTCCACCTTTACATCGTGTTCAAAAGTTATAAGGGTGTTTTCATTGGCACCGGCACGCCAGGGCGAAGTGTTTTTGTTGGTAATATAATTTTGTGTGCTGAAGCCATAGGTAACCACATTTCCATCACCCCAAATTTTTCCTTCACGCTTATTTACGTCGGGCCGACTGTATTTAATGCTGATAGAAGTAATGCCTACTTCTTCGCTGATAGTGGCTCTGGTATTATTGCCACTGGGGGGCAGATCGAGTTGAGCAAAAGAGGTTGCTGTAAAAAATATAATAGCCGCAAGCAGTTGTAGTTTTTTCATTTTTTTTCTTTCAAAGTAATTAAATAAAGCCAAGCACCCGCAATTATTTTATACCGATTATACCAGTATCCTGCTAAATGCTTTATACAATCGGTATAATATCATCTAATATTTATAATTAGCCCAAGGGCTAGTTATAAATAAAGATGCAATTACAGGCGGGGATGCAGGCCTTGTGTTTTTCCACAAATATTTATTTTGATCGTGTTTGCTAATTTTTAACAATTGAATTGTGTAATCATATCGGCGGTTTCATCCTATACACAAATTCAACTGTTATGCTTTCTTCCAAAATATTTAGAGACGCCAGGTATTTTCAGATCATTTTTCAATGCATTTTTTTATGCTATGGTATTTTCTTTTTGCATTGGCACAACGAATATTGGTTGTATGCAACTTACTTCGGTACCAGTATTTCTGTTCAGTTCGTAGCCGAATTTTTTTTAGGCAAAAAACAAGTACCTTTTTTTCAACGTTTAAAATGCGGAATTCCCTCAGTACTTATCTCTTCCTTCGGGCTAAGCCTGTTGCTTAAAACAAACCTTTGGTGGGTGGCGGTTTTGGCTGCTTCGGTTTCCATTCTTTCAAAATATATTTTACGAATAAATGGCAAACATGTTTTCAATCCATCGGCATTGGGCATTGTAGTGGCGGTTTTATTTACTGGCAATGCCTGGATAAGCCCCGGCCAGTGGGGTAGCGGCGCTGTTATGTTGTTTGGAGTTTTGAGTTTTGGATTTATTGTTGTTTCAAAAGTGCAAAAGCTGGATGTTTCTATAGTTTTTCTTGGCATATTTGCAGGATTAATTTACCTGCGCCAGATCATTTACCTCGGCTGGCCTATGGATCATTTTATTCAGTCGGTAAGTACCGGCAGCCTGTTAATTTTTTCTTTCTTTATGATAACCGATCCTAAAACAATACCAAATCACCAGATTGCCAGAATATGCTGGTGCATTGCTGTCGCGGCAGTTTCATTTTACCTGACCGCATTTAAGTTTATGAACGGGGCGCCCATTTTTATACTGGTTTTTGCACAAACACTTGTTCCTATTCTTGATAAAATATTTAAAGCCCGCAAGTTTGAATGGATTAAATCAAAAGCTTTTACAGCCGAAGAAAGTCATTTTATGCAGGTTGTTTATTCTAAATCATCTATGTAATTATTAACGCTAAAAAATAAATTATGAAAAAGAAACTTTTAATCATCGGGGCTTTTATTGCCATATCGCCCGTTTTATTTTCCTTCTGCGGCTTTTATGTAAGCAAAGCTGATGGAACATTAAAAAACAAAACCAGCCAGGTTATCCTGGTAAGAGACGGAAACAAAACAGTCCTTACCATGTACAACGATTTTAAAGGTGATAGTAAAGATTTTGCGATGGTGGTGCCTGTACCGGTTGTACTTCGAAAAGATGATATTAAAGTGGTTGATCAAAATGTTTTTCAACGGCTTAACGATTACAGTGCGCCGAGACTGGTTGAGTATTGGGACCAGAATCCATGCAGCAATTATGAACCAATGGATGAGAAAAAAGATATGGCCGCACCAAGTTCCAGCATTAACAGGGCTTTGGCAGGCAAGGTTGCAGGTGCACAGGTAAATGTAAAAGTAGAAGCAAAATATTTAGTTGGCGAATATGATATCCTCATCTTAAGTGCAAAGGAAAGCAGCGGGTTAAAAACCTGGCTAACTGAAAATGGCTATAAAATTCCTGCCGATGCAGAAGAGGTACTTGAACCATACATAAAAAGCAACCTTAAATTTTTTGTGGTAAAGGTAAATGAAAAAGAAAAAAAGAAACTGAACAATAATTTTCTACGCCCTATACAGATCAGTTTTAACTCGCCAAAATTTATGCTGCCCATACGTTTGGGTATGGCCAATGCCGATGGTGACCAGGATTTGATTGTGTATGCATTCACCCGTAAAGGAAGAATTGAAAGCACCAATTACCGAAACGTGGAGATTGCCAGCAACAAAAACATTCCCCTCTTTGTACAAAAAAACTTTAGCGCATTTTATGGCAACCTTTTCACCAACCAATGGAACAACGAAGACAAAAGTATAGCATTTTTGGAATACGCCTGGGATGTTAGCCCGCAAAATTATTACCACTGCGACCCCTGTATTGCAACTGCACCCGGCGAACAGGACCTCTTGCAGAGCGGTGTTTGGTGGCTTGCCGACAAAGAATGGAGCGATTACAGTGATATAGATAATGATGAGCCAGATAATGGAAACAAGAATGTGCACTTCACCCGCTTGCATTTCCGCTACAACAGAAAATCATTTGCTCAGGACCTTATGTTTCAGGTTACGCCTAATACGGAAACCTTCCAGGCAAGGTATGTTATTACACACCCCGCAACCGGCGATTTTAATTGTGCTGCCGGGAAAAAATATCTGCAGGATTTAAAAGCCAGAAGAAAGAAAGAGTTGGTGGAGTTAACAGCTTTAACCGGTACAAACATCAATAATTGGCAAGATGATGCAACTACAAAAAATGACGAGGAAACAAATGTGGCAGCACAGTATGCAACGTTGTTATCCCAGGTAAAGGAAGAAACTGAAAATAAAGAGCGTATGCCTGTTGGAATTATTGTTTTTGCAGCAGCCATGCTGGGCGGCGCCGGTTTAATGAGATGGAAAGGGTTGATATAATTTAGTTGGCTATACAGGTTTGGTTTTAGGTTATGCTCCGTATTCCTGCGGAGCATTTTTTGTTACTTCCTGGCAATTCTGACTGAATTAAAAAAAAAGCCCCGCAAAATTAATTGCAGGGGCCTTTGTTCGCATTCACCTTTAAAGCTATTTCCCTCCACCACCGGCTGGCCTTTGTGGCCTTAATGATGGTTCAATTTCATCTTTCCATTGTTTCATTTGCGCTTCTGTAAAAATCGCTTTCAATTTGCCATCTCTTGCATCAGCAAACTCCTTGCGTTTTGCCATCATAGCTTCACGATCACCACCACTTGCTCTTACTTCATCCATTGCTTTTTGCTGCCCGATAACAAAATCTGTGATAATAACATCTGCTTTTGCTTTTGTTGCCGCATCTAAATTAAGTGGCGCCATTTTTTCAATGGTAAACTTTATTCTTTCTTCGGGCGACGTACGTTGACTGCCGCCACCCTGTGCATTTACAGCGGTTATGGTGAACATGGCTGCTAAAGCCATCAAAACAACTTGTTTTTTCATGTTTATTTTTTTAAAGTTTGTGAACTGTTTATTTAGACGATGTTAATTTACAAAACCGTCGCAACAAATTATTTATTGGGTTGTTTTTTTTGAGGCTCGTTACCTTTCCTTGTTAAAACCTTACCAAAAAGCGAGTCGAATTTTGGTAACTGCTCCGGTTTACATAGCAGTCTTATATTTCTTATGTGATTAAACATTCGCAATTCCATCGTTTTTTGCGTAGCTGCAGATCTTTCTGCAATAACACTCATAGCAGAGTCGCTGAAATTTATTGCAGCCAGCTCTTTAAACTGCTTTTCTTTGGAACCCCGTAAGCTATCCATTATCTTTTTCATATTATCAGTGTGCCTTGTACTTAATGTGTCATATTGCAATAACTGCATGGTATCAAAACCAATTTCCTTTTTTAAAAAGCCGGCGATGATTATTTTTCTATCGGGGTGCTTTTCATGTCTGCTCCCATCTTTCTTCATTAATAAAAAAGCAACCAGTACGATATTAGCAACCAGCAAGATGCCAATTATTGCTACAAAAATCTTACTTCTGTTTTGTTTGTTTATCATTATGGTGTGTTATTATCATTATCGTAAATAGTAGCTACCGTATAAGAAAACTCATCGGTTGCATTTTGAGCTACCTGCTCTGTTGCTGCTAAAGGCGTTGCTGATTTGTTAGACATGATTACGATGGCATTAATCAGCAAAACCATACACAGGCCTGTAAAAGCTACTGCCGGCCTGGTAACAAACCTGCCTGCCGTTTCCCAAAACGAATCTGTTCCCTTACTCATCCTTGCATTTATACGGGTAAGCAGGTATGGGTTAGGCTCTGCACGTGTTATATCATCAACACTGTTCAGCGCTTCTTCAACCAGTTTGTTAATATGCTCTTCTCTGTTCATAACGGTATTTATTATTCAGGAATATTTTGTTGGTGATATTTACTTAATTGTTTTTTTAAACTTGCTTTTGCCCTTCCCATCAACGATTCAACCGCATATAAAGTAGTATCCATTATTTCAGCAACTTCCTGGTAACTCTGGCCTTCCAGTTTATGCAGTGTAAAAGCAATGCGCTGTTTTTCGGGTATCTGGTTCAGCGCATTAAATAATTCCCCGGCCCTTTCTTTTTTTTCCATCTGCACTCCAGGATGGTTGAACTCTACTGCATATATCTGTTCCTCACTATCTTCGCCAAATAAACTCTGCACAAAGCCAAACCGCTTTTTACGTTTCTTTTTCTTTTCATGATCAAGTGCTTTGCCGAGCGTAATGCGGTAAAGCCATGTTGAAAATTTAGATTCACCTTTAAAAGAACTTATCGATTTATACACCTGTATAAAAACCTCCTGCGTTATATCATCCGCATCCTCTGCATTTTGAACAATACTTAACGCCGTATTGTAAACCATCGCCTGCCATTCATCAACCAGCTTTTTGAAAGCCGGCCCATCTCCCTGTTGCAGTAATAAAACTAATTCCGGTTGGTTCAAAACGTTCTCTTTATGTGCGGCCTAAATTTAGTTAAAAGCCGGGACCAAAACCACCACCACCACCGGGCCTTCCGCCACCATAATTTCTTTCGCCATTGTTTGATGGTTTTGCTACTCCAAAATTCTTAAGACTGTAAGTGAATGTAAGCATGAAATACTGTTTTAATACCTGTGTTTGCGAATCTGTAATCTCGGTACCTGTAATCGTTCTTGTAATACTTTGATTTTGTTTTAACAGGTCAAATACCGACAACTTAAGTTCACCCGCTTTATTCTTCAGGAATTTTTTTCCGATGGCTGCATTCCACAACCAAAAACTTTGATTAAGGCCGCCAGATAAGCCGCTGTAAGTATTTCCCGAAACATCATTTTGAACAAACCAGCCTTTTTTATTTAACAGGTTAACCTGTGCACCAATAACCTGGTTAACAGAACTGCTGGTTGTACTTGTTGTTGTATTGGTTTTTGAACTGGTAAAGTTTGCTGTGTACGATATATTAAAATCTACATACTCACTTATATTACTTGCCACAACTACGCCACCATTATATCCATAACTATTTGTAAATGTTTTTTGATAGTCAACCAGGCCCGGTAATTTAGAGTAACTAAATCCTGTATTTACATTTAAAGTTGACTTGATAAATTTGATGGGCATACTATAAGTAAAAAATGTACGCAGGCTTTTATAGCCATTCAGGTTTACCGGTTTGGTGAACTGCGATCCCCCTTTTAATACAATATTTTGTTGTATGGTAGAATCACGGTTGGGTATATAGATTGCGTTTGAAATATAGTTGCTTGCTGTTTGCAAAAATAAATTGGCAAAAAAGCTTTTGCTTGTTTTTGAATTGGTGTAAGAATAACGACCCGATAAAAAATGTGTGTAAGATTGTTTTAAACCAGGATTACCGCTGCTTACATACAAAGGATTGCTGAGGTTTACCACATCCTGCAACTGTGTTACTGATGGAAAGTTTGTTGATGCCCTGTAAAACACACGAATATTTACATTGGTAGAAAGTTTCTTGCGCCACATTAAGTTAGGCAATACGGTAACAAAAGTCTGATCTACTGATGTAACTGTAGGAAATATCCGGTCGCTTTGCAACCTGCTGTGTTGAAAATTAAAACCAAAAGAAAGTTGCTCATCCCTGCTACGGCCAAGCCTGTAATTTATACCTGCGTTGTTGGTTGTAATGGTATTATCAAAACGGTTAGAGAGCGCCGTATCAAACCTGGTATATTTAGCACCGTCGAAAGAAAAATTTTCCTGATCGGCTTTATTTTTTTGCACAGATAACGTATACTCAAACTGTAACTGCGCCTTTTTACCAACCGGCTCTGTGTATGCAACGTTACCGCCAATAGTGTGTCCGTTGGTATTGTTATCAATCAACCTGTTTTGCAACGAATCGTATTTAAACACGCCAATACTGTCGTAAAATCGATACCTGCTATCGGTAATAGACTCGCCATCATTTTTTGTAAACGTTGTATTAAAGCCAAAAGATAAGGTACGGCCTCTTTTTGCAAAAGAGTGGCGAAATAAAATATTGTTACGGATATTAAAACCGTTCCTGTCTGAAGTTGATCTCGGAGTTATTGAATTATTTACAGAATCTCCATTTGCTTTAGTTGTGTTTAATGAAGAAAAAGAAGAGGAGCTATTTTTCTGAAAGCTGAAACTTGGTATTATAAAAAGAGAATTAGAAGAATCTATCTTATACTCTAACCGCAAATTAACCCGATGATTGGTATTATCTGTAACCGAAGTGCTTTTTTGTACACTGAACTGGTTACCGGTTTTTTTGAAGGTTTCTGTATTAACCAAACTCTCATTATTATTATGGCTGTTATTAAAAAAGTAACTGCCGGTAAGCGTTAATTTTTTTGCATACACATTGCTGAAGTTAATGCCGAAAGCATTTGTTTTGCTGATGCCGCTTAACTGGCCCACGTTAAAATTATCTGCACCACCACCACCGCCTTGGCCTCCTCTGCCTCCGCCACCACCACGTCCGCCACCGCCACCACTACTGCTTGTTACACCCAACAAATCCTGCGATGCAAAATTTTGCAGGTTGATATTATTGAAATTACCAACAAGCGAAAGGCGCCTATCTCCCTTAAAAAAACTAACATTACCACCGGCAGAGTATCGGCTATCGGTTCCGGCTCCTGCATAAATTCTACCAAACTGCCCGTTCTTAATACCTGATTTGGTAACAATATTTACTGTCTTAACGGAATTACCGTCATCAAAGCCGGTAAGTGCTGCCTGGTCGCTTAGTTTGTCAAAAACCTGAATTTTATCTATAACGGATGCAGGTAAATTTTTAAGAGCTGCGGTAGCATCATCGCCAAAAAATTCTCTTCCATCAACGGTAACTTTTCTAACCTGTTCGCCCATGGCGGTTACGGTACCATCTCTGGCAACAGTCACTCCTGGTAATTTTTTTATCATATCCTCAGCAGTTGCATCGGGGTTAACCTTAAACTGGGCGGCGCTGTATTCGGTAGTATCGCCCTTTTGCCTGGCAGGTGCAGCTTTGGCAACAACAGTAACATCGCTAAGGTTGGTAGATACTTTTGCAAGACTGAAACTTAATGGGGTAATATTACTGGCTTGCAAATTCACTCTTTGTTCAACTTTTTCGTAACCGGTAAAGCTGATGTAAAGTTTGTAACCACTTGCATTCAGATTATTAAAAACAAAGTTTCCGTTTTTATCTGTTACTACCAGCTTTACCTGCGACGAATCCCTGATTGAAACCAACTTTACAGTTGCACCAATAATTGCTGACTTATCAGTTTTATCGGCAATTTTACCTTTAAGCGCTATATCCTGGCTTTTTGCAATTACTGCACTCAAGCTAAAAACTAATAATAACAGAACCGACCTTAATCTCATAAATTTTCTTTTGTGTACCTGTTAGACGACAGTTTGAAAGAAAACAGTCGTTTAAAGCAGCCATTTTTAAGCTAATGCAGTCTTTGGTAATAAAAGGTGTGTATAGGTGCAGTAAGCAGCAATAACCGGTTATTAACTTGGGTTATTGAAGCATGCACATAAATTGCCTTTTTAGAATTAACTTGCAGCCCTAAAAATAAAAACAACGAATTATGGAATATGGCAAATTAGTATCGGTAACCGGCTTACCGGGATTGTTTGAACTGTTATCTTCAAAAGCAGATGGTGGTGTTGTAAAGTCTCTGGAAGACAAAAGCACAAAATTTGTAAGTACCCGTGTTCACCAATTTTCGCACCTGGAAAGTATTGAAGTATTTACCACTGCTGATAATGTGAATTTGGTAGATGTTTTTACTGCTATGACCGCCAGCACCGAAAAGTTGCCTGCCGAAGGCGATGCAGCAGCAGTAAAAAAGTATTTTGAGAAAGTTTATTCAACTATGGATTTTGGCCGTGTGTATGCCAGCGATATGAAGAAGATGGTAAAATGGTTTGGCATATTAAAGGCAAATGAGGTTGAGATAAAATTATCTGAATTGCCGGAAGGTGAAACTGCAACCCAGGAAACTGTTAAGGCAAAACCATCAGCAGCTAAAACAAGTGCCGTAAATAATGCCCCGGCCAGAAAAATAAATACACCAAGGAAGATGGCATAAGAACGAAGCCCCTAATCCCTGAAGGGGAATAAGGCAACAGCTAAATAATTTAAAATCCTGCCACGCATAACAACAGCGGCAGGATTTTAAATTTCACAACTCACGATTCACCATTCACAACTCACCACTCACCACTCACGATGAATTACACCGCAGATATAAAAAAACTACCCCGTCATTTTGTTCCCAAAGATTTTACAATTACCGATTGGCAAAACCTGGAACCTTATTTTAAAGATCTGTTAGATAGAAATATTGATACCAAAGAAAGCCTGGAGCAATGGCTGAAGGACCAGAGTGAACTGGAGGCATTAATAAATGAAGATGCCTGCTGGCGCCAGATAAAAATGACCTGCGATACCGAAAATAAAACCCTGGAAGAAGCTTTCAATTATTTCTGTATGGAGATACAGCCAAAAATTCAGCCTTATGCAGATGCGTTGAATAAAAAGCTGGTAAATCATCCTTTGGCAAAAGAACTAGACGAACAAAAGTATTTTACCTACCTGCGCAGCATGCGTAAAAGCATTGAATTGTTCAGGGAAGAAAATATCCCTTTGCAGGCAGAGCTTTCTGTAATGCAGCAGCAGTATGGTGTTATATCTGGTAAAATGACTGTAAATGTAAATGATCAGGAATACACTTTACAACAGGCCACCAAGTTTTTAGAAAATCCCGACAGGAAATTAAGGGAAGAAGTGTACCGGAAAATAAATGAAAGAAGATTAGTTGATAAAGAAGTGCTGAATACTTTGTATGACAATTTAATTGAAAAAAGGAACCAGGAAGCCGTTAACGCTGGCTTTAGCAATTACCGGGATTACCGCTTTAAAGAACTTGGCCGTTTTGATTATACAAAAGAAGATTGCTTTAAATTTCATGATGCTGTAAAGCTTCATGTTTTGCCGCTGGTAAATATCATCTATCAGCAAAAAAAAGAAAAGCTGGGGCTGGATACTTTGCGCCCATGGGATATTGAAGCCGAGCCCGAAGGCATAAAACCATTAATACCTTTTAAAACAAGCGAGGAGTTAATTGAAAAATCAATTGCCTGCTTCAGCAAGCTGCGTCCGTTCTTTGGCGAATGCCTTAAAAAAATGCAGGAGCTAAAACACCTTGATCTGGAAAGCCGCAAGGGTAAGGCTCCCGGTGGATATAATTGTCCGCTGGCAGAAAGTGGTGCACCCTTTATTTTTATGAATGCTGCCGGGCAAATGCACGATGTTACAACCATGCTGCACGAAGGTGGCCATGCCATACATTCTTTTCTGGCACATCCTTTAGAACTGAATGGCTTTAAAGAATACCCTATGGAAATTGCCGAAGTTGCCAGCATGGCCATGGAACTGATGAGCATGGATGAATGGGAAACTTTTTTTGCAGATGCAACAGATTTAAAAAGAGCAAAAGAGCATCAACTGGAAAGAGTGATCACCATCTTCCCCTGGATTGCCATCATTGATAAATTTCAACACTGGATATACGAACATCCAAAACATACGCATGAAGAACGCACTGCCACCTGGAACGAAATTTTAAAAGAATTTCAGGATGATGTAATTGATTACAGCGGACTGGAAACATACCGCAGCAACAACTGGCAACGCCAGTTGCATTTATTTGAAGTGCCTTTCTATTACATTGAATATGGTATTGCGCAATTAGGTGCCATTGGCATGTGGATGCAGTTTAAAGAAAACAAAGAACAGGCAATGGATAATTATTGTAATGCACTTGCGTTAGGTGCCACCAAAACCTTACCGCAATTATTTGAAACCGCAGGATTAAAATTTGATTTTAGTCCGGATAAAATTAAAGTGTTGATGGATTTTGTTCACCAGCAAATGCTTCAAGCCGATAAGAGCGACTGATTGTTTATCTAGCGGATCAGTATTACAGTTCCTTTGGTGCTGTACAACTCGCCGGTCTCACATTTAGCTTCCAAAAACCAGGTAAATACTTCTGTGGAACCTTTATGGCTTCCTTTAACACTGCCATCCCACCCCATAGCAGGAATATTGGGATCAAAATTATACCTCTCAAAAACCTTATTCCCCATCCGGTTGAAAATGGTAAACACCTTCACGTTCCGATAACCCCTTGTAATAGGATAGAAATAGTCATTCTTACCATCGTTATTTGGTGTAAAACTATTGGGCATCAGTAAATAGGCCTGGAAACACCTGATAAATACCGTGAGCGAATCTGCAGATTTGCAACCCTCTTTGTTCATAACCTCAATGCGATATTCTTTTTTTTGAAGAGCAATTCCGTCTGGATTTGGACAGGTCAGGCAACTTAAGTTAGCCGATGTATTCCACAGGAAGCTAGTTATATCGCTGCTATAAACCGGATTCATAGTAAACGTCGTATTATAAGGTAAAATCTTATCGGGTCCGGCATCCACAATTGGCGGATCGTGTAGCTTCAGCACTGCAAAAGCCGTATCTACAAAGCAACTTAACGAATCTGAAACCGTAACCATATAGTTAGTTGATGAGGGCGGTCTTGCTTGCGGATTTTTCACCGTGGGATGGTTCAGGTATGTTGCCGGGGACCATCTTGTAATACCTGTTTGGTCGAGATCGTAATTAACTGCCTGGCCAGGGCATATAGCTGTATCGGCGGGAATCACTTTCACCTTAAATGGCAGGTACACTCTTACCAGGGATGTATCATAACTTTTACAGCCGGAGGTATTGATGGCCCGGGCTATATATTTTGTTGTAATGTTTGGAAATACCTTGACGGTATCGCAGCTTGTGCAGTTGATATTGGTATTGGGAAACCACATAATAGTATCCACTGAATAAGCCCTAAGTACAGCAGTATCTCTAAGGCAGATCGTATCTTCTTGTGGAAATGTATTAATACTGGGGTAGGGTAATATAATTATTGATCTTGTAGACTTTTGTTTGCAACCATTTATATCTTCAACAATTAGTGATACAGTGAATGTGTCAGTGGTTACATATACATGCGGTGCCGGGTCTTTTATACTGTCAGTTTTATTATCTCCAAAATCCCAATGCCAGAAAGTAATAATATCCTGTGGAAAATGTGGAAGCGAATTGTTGATGATTTTCATGCTCGTGTCGCCACATAGTTGCGACGGTATACTGAAATCAACAAAAGGCCCTCCAACATTGACATTTTGCAAAAGATACAGGCTGTCGCTACAGGTACCAGGCCGGGCATCTTTTATAACCACATATTCAAAGAATGAACCAAAATCAGAGGCAATTAAATTTAATACCGAATCTGCACCATTATTCACTACCTGTCCGTTTACATGAAACTCATACTCAAAATCATAGCCCGGCGGATAAGTATTGCTGACACGGTAAATGATAAGGCTGTCTTTACACACATTGTCTTTTGAGCGGTTGAAAACCGGCCCCGCCATGGCGATTGGACTAACCAGGCTGTCCCGACAGCCAGTAAGGCTATCAATCAAAAAAAGTTTCACATCGTAAGCACCAAACAACGGAAAGGTATGGATCACACTAAAATTTGTTGAGTCAATTATACCGGGGGTATCTGAAAACAGCCACTCAAAATGATCAATATGGCCTGACGAATTATTGATGAATGAAAACTTGTTCTTTTGGGTGCAGGTGTTGCTAATATTGTAAACTGCTATTACACCTTGGATAAAAATGTCAAAAGAATCTTTTTGGCCAGGGCAATTATTAAAATATGGTGTAACCACAACATGTTTTAGACCCAATGAAGCATACTTATGGGCTATTGTGCTATCTATTGCTGTGCTATAACTTCCGTCGCCAAAATCCCATTTATACTTGTCAGCGTTGATTGCCACTGCGACCATATCTATTTTTTCGGATGCGCAGAAAGTGTCTCTACCTGATTGCGTTTTTGCTTCTGTACCAAAAGGTGGAGTACCGTAACCAAAACCGGGAAAAGTATATTGGTTTGAACAGCCTGAAGCGGTAGTAACCACTACTCCTGCATTAACAATGGGTGTGGTAATGTTATATGTATGATTGATCGGATTGGTAATATTGTTTACATCCGGCGATCCGTCACTAAAATGCCAGGTGATGTTCCGAATACTGTCACCGGCTTGCAGACCTGCTGTTATAGTAAGTAAAGCATTTACGGGAATACAACCATCAGGGGGCATTACATTTCCGGAAATAGAGATCCGGCTGATATTTATAACGTGTGTATCCGTAGTGTAACACCCAAAAGCTGTTTTGGCTTTAACACGTGCCGTAAAAATGTTGTATCCGGTATATGTATGGCTTGTACTACCTGATCCTGTTACAAGGATTGGCGTGCCGTCACCAAAATCCCATTCATAACTGGTAATAAAAGGACTTCCCGTGGTTGTAAATAAAACTGTTCCCGGCAAACAGAGAATACTTCTGTCAGCAGACAATAAAACAACAGGTGTACGATTTATTACAATGCTTTTTTTTATGCTTATGGCATCGTTTTCATAAATGGCTATCAACTGCACAATATAAGTACCGGGTATTGCATAAGTAATATTTTCTTCGGTATTTGTTCCGCCTTGCCCGTTGCCAAAATTCCAGATGTAACGAATGGGATTGCCGGTGCAGTTTTGAGTGAATTTTATTTTTTGTGGATGACAAAATAATCCGGTGATGGTAGAATATTTAAAATCAACCGTCTGGGAAAATCCAAGTAGGCAGATAAAATTAGTAAGGAATAATAGAAGTTTTTTTTTGCGCATTTGACTCATTTACAATATAAAATCCCACTGACTATTAAATCAGTTATTCTATAAGTTGTAATAAATCAATTACAATTGTCATTGATTGTACAGCCTATTTAAAAACATAATTTTTTCAAAAAATATTTCGCAGTTGTCCTATTCTGGAAAAAGTCATGTAAAAAGGACAAAACCCTTACTAATTAAACCTTTAAACAAAAATAACAAAAAAATTGGCCGATTCCTAAACCTATGTAACATCCAATCTTCCTGCAGAAAAGCTAAGTTTTTACCGGGTAAGTCAGCGGATGACATTACTTACACTCATCACAAACCCCACTTACCACCACATCGGTTTGTTTCTGCGTAAACCCTTTTGGCAGCTTAACTTCCGGTATGGAAACATTATCCAGGCAGATGGTCTTATCACAAACATCACAGATAAAATGCACATGGTTATCATGATGATGGCCTGCTACGCAATTGTCCTTACACAATGCGTATAAGATAGAATTATCAGTTGTTGGTATATTATGAATGATACCTTTTTCAACAAAAGTTTGCAGGGTTCTGTAAACGGTAACACGGTCAAAAGAGGCGTCAGTGTTTTTTTCAATATCGGCATGGGCTAAAGCACCTGCACTGTTTAAAAATAATTCCAGTATCTTTTTCCGGCTTTCTGTAACACTTAGCTGGTTTTTCTTTAGTATATCTAGTAATGCTTCCATGGTAATTGTAAAGTTAAATTTGAATCGTGAATGGTGAGTAGTCAATCCTGAGTGAGAAGCCTGCTGAAGAGTGAAGCCGCTTTTACTTTGCAGGACTTACTCACGTCTCACCACTCACTTCTCACGCCTCACTAATTAGGATCACTACTGAATCCATTCATAAAATGTTTTGATTTTACTTTTTCTTTAAGCAACCCTTTTATATCGGTAATTAATTTTTCCACTTCATCATTATTTAGTCCATCGTAAACCATACCCCTTACCCTGCGCTGTTTATCTACCAAAGCAAAAAATTGGGTATGGATAAATTGATCTTTCATTAATTGTGAAGAGTCAGGCTTTCCATTGTCAATACCGTAATCCTGGCGGGCCATTTTGTAAAGAAGTGTTTTATCGCCGGTAACAAAGTTCCAGTTTGGGTTTGTTGTTTGTGGTTTATTGTTTGTGGTTGAGTCGTATTCAATTTTATAAGACCCATCATCATTCTTAACCAGTTTTCCATTGATCATTTTTTCTTCGTAAGCTTTCAACAGTGGCACCGAATCTGTTTCGGGCATACAGGTATGAGAAATGATCATAAAATCAGGTTCATCTTTAAATGCTTCGTAAACACGCCGCATGTTAGCGTTCATTTTCGGGCAAATGCCTCTACAGGTTGTAAAAAAATATTCCACTACATATACTTTACCCTCCACTTCTCTTTCGGTTATTTTTTTCCCATCCTGGTTTATAAATGAAAAATTTTCTACATTATCGTTCCTCACCTGCAAATTCGACTTTGAAAAATCGTAGTCGTTAAACAACAGCAAATAAAAAACGCCCAGCAGCACAACAAAAAACGCTACATAAATCCAAATCCGCTTACTCATAAAAATTATTTTTGCAAATTTACACCTGTTTTAGGATTTTAGATTTACGATTGCCGATTTTAGATTTGGATAGGTATCAGCAAGCGCAGTTGTAACACAATATTTGCAATAATGTTGCAAATATTGTATATTTGCCAACAGCTTTACTATGAACGTTAAACTAAACTGGGACGCTTTAGGCATTGGAACATCGATACTCTGTGCAATTCATTGTGCATTATTGCCTGTGCTTGTAACTACGCTGCCTGTTTTTGGCATCAATATCGTTCACAATTTAGTTTTTGAATGGAGCATGATATCGCTGGCATTTGTAGTGGGGTCCTATTCGCTTTTTCATGGCTATATTAAACACCATCGCTCGGTGAGGCCGGTTTTAATTTTCAGTGTCGGGTTTATTTTTCTGATACTAAAACAATTTTATACCAACTTCGAAATCCCTTTACTCGTCATTGCTGTTGTATGCATCATCAGTGCTCATTATTATAATTACCAGCTTTGCCACAGAACTAAGTGTTCCTCTCCGCATCATAAGCACTAATGTTAATCTGTTAATTCGTTAATTAGTTAATTGGTAGTGGATTATTTATATTTATGGTTCAAACTAAACAAAATGAGAAAAATTTTCTCCTTGTTGATTATTGCGACAGTATTTTTTTCCTCCGCATCTGCTCAATCAAAGGACGAACAAACCATCCGGACACTGATTGAAGAACAGTGCCAGGCATGGAATACAGGAGATAAAGAAAAATTTATGCAAACTTACTGGCAAAGTGATTCACTGATGTTTATTGGCAAAAGCGGCGTTACTTATGGCTGGCAAAAAACGCTTGATAATTATAAAAAAGGATACCCCGATACTGCTGCCATGGGCAAACTTGATTTTGATTTGCTGGAAGTAAAAAGATTATCGGTGATGTATTTTTTTGTGGTAGGCAAGTGGCATTTAACAAGAAGCATTGGTGATGTTGGCGGCCACTTTACATTGCTGTTTAAAAAGATAAAAAGCAAATGGGTTATTGTAGCAGATCACAGCAGTTAATCATAATTTCCATTTACGCTTCAGGTGAATGACCAGGAAAATAAAAGACGCTATCAGGAATACGTAATAGATGCAATTTTTCCAATCGGGCTGGTTTTCAAAAAAGGCGAATCCTTTATAAATACCGATAAATACATTGGCCATCATCCATATTAATACAATGGCAACAGTATTTAATATTCTTACCAGAAATTCCCTTGTTTCGTCTTCCATAGCCATAAAATTAATGCAAATAGGCTGTGCATTTTTATTTTGTGAGGAGCTTTTTAAACGCTGCACTATCTCCGTTAAACACATTAAAGTCAACAAAAGCATCAATACCGTCTACATGGCCTTTTTCGTTATGTTGCCATATGAGCCAGTTTCGCTTTATTCTTGGTTTATCTTTTACGTAATAATGGGCCACCCATAACGGGTAATCATCAAACTTGCCATCGAGAAAATTTTCATAAAAATCTACATTGGTATAGATGATGGGTTTTAGTTTATAATATTTTTCAACCATCAGCAACCAGTCTTTTGCCCTTTGTTGTATATCTGCGGCAGTTGCACCATTTGCAGTTTCAATATCCAGAACCGGCGGCAAATCGCCTTTAGAAAGTTTTACGGTCTCTATAAAATTTTCGGCTTGTGCCTTGCCGCTTTTGCTGCTTATAAAAAAATGATAAGCACCACGGGGCACTAGTGCTTCTTTGGCATTAAACCAGTTTCTTCTAAAGCCATTATCTACCCGGCCCAGGCCTTCTGTTGCTTTAATAAAAGCAAAGCCAATCTTTACTTTTTTATCTTGCATGGCTTCTACCGCTTTCCAGTCAATATTATCCTGGTGGTGGCTTACATCAATACCATGTATTTCATAATTTACGGGCAGGTCGATACCAAAAGCAGGATAGCGCACAAATTTTGGCTTGGTTAAAAAATTATTTATATAGTAAACTGCTGTAGCAATTAATGCCAGTAAAACCAGTGGGAGCAGGATAGTTCTTAAAATTCTTTTCTTTTTCTTTGCCAAAGTTTAGGGGTGCTGATGTTTTATGTACTCATTTACAAAGTAGCGTAAAATATTTTTATGTAATTGATAAATTTTTCACAATACGAATCCGAAAATTTATCAATACAGCTACTTTATTTACATCGAAATTCTTAAAGTTTTGTGAAAGGGCAATAATGCACAAAAGATACCGTTTTAAAAATAGCCCGTATTTATTCCGTAATCCCCAATTGAAAACGACATAAGGCATGATTAAACAAACTTATTCGATTTTAAAGGTATCCAAAGCAGTTTGGATACTTTTTTTTACCCTAATAGTGGGCGGTTCAGTTAAAGCAAACCCTTTTGCGGATACAACTAAAAAGAAACTTTTAGCTGCTGCTGCTGTAAAAGACAATGCAGTTTTTATTACCCTTGAGCCAAATGTTGTATTTCCGGAAGTATTGTCGGGCAATGAGGAAGAAGCATTGGATTATGTTGAAAAATTTTCGACTAACAGAAGGGCTTATCTTATACGTACCTACAACCGCAGTAAAAAATACTTTCCCAAAGCTACAGCCATTTTAAAAAAACACAATTTGCCGCAGGAACTTAAAGTTTTGCTTGCCCTGGAAAGTGCTTTTAACGCCAATGCAGTTTCAAAAGCGGGCGCAGTTGGCTACTGGCAAATTATGGATGAGGTTGCCAAAGAATATGGTTTAAAATATGTTGCCTGGGAAAAAGAAGATAACAAAAAGAAAGATGCTAAAACGCTGGTTGTAAAAAAACCGGTAGTGAAAGCCCCGGGTGTAAAACCTGTTTTAGTTAAAGACGACCGGAAAAATTTCAACAAATCAACTTACGCTGCAGCCCGGTATTTGAAAGACCGTGGCAGAAACTTAGACAATAACCTGCTGTTAATGGTAGCCAGTTATAATTGCGGCGTAGGTAATGTTTGGGAAGCCATGAAAAAGACCGGTTTGAAAAATCCCGAATTTTGGGATATAAAAGAATACCTGCCTTCCGAAACACAGGCCTATGTAATGAATTTTATAGCCCTGAATGTTGTTTTTAATAATTACGAAAAATTTGCAAACAACAGCCTGCTGTTTACGCCAACCAAAGTTAAAATTGAAAACCTGGAAGGAAAGACCGCAGAGCAAACATCTTCATTGAATTAAATTTTATATCTCTAAAAAAAACTTAGCCAGTACAATCGTGCTGGTTTTTTCATTTTAAGGTGCGATATACCGTCTTTTTTAAAAAAGAAAACATAAAAGGCGTTGCACCCGACAAATAAGCACAATCGGCTTACCTTTGCCCATGCCTCAATTCAATTGGAACGATAGCAGAAATTTCTTAAGCAAACTTACCTTCAGGCGGTTAATAAACGGCGGTAAAGTGCTGGGCAGTTTTTATGCAAGCCGCTTATTAAAAAGGCCGGTGCAATGGGGCTACCCCGTTTCCATTTCTTTTGAACCTACTACCAGTTGCAACCTGCGTTGCCCCGAATGCCCCAGCGGCCTCAGGCAGTTCAGTCGCCCAACGGGGATGCTGAATAATGATTTTTTTACAAAAACCATTGATGAAATTCACAAAGAGTTATTGTACCTCATTTTTTATTTCCAGGGCGAGCCATACCTGAATCCCGATTTTTTAAAGATGGTAAAATATGCCAGCGATAAAAAAATATATACAGCCACAAGTACCAATGCCCATTATTTAAATGATGAAGCTGCCAGGAAAACAGTGGAAAGTGGTTTGGACCGGCTGATCATTTCCATTGATGGTACCACACAGGATGTTTACCAGCAATACCGCGTGGGCGGCCATCTTGATAAAGTATTGGAAGGTGCAAAAAACATCATGAAATGGAAGAAGGAACTGAAAAGCAAAACACCATTCGTTTTCTTTCAGTTTTTGGTGGTAAAGCCAAATGAACACCAGATTGAAGACATAAAGCGCCTTGCAAAAGAAGTGGGTGTTGATGAGGTTCGGTTTAAAACCGCACAGGTTTATGAATATGAAACCGATCCTAACAACCTGATACCAACCATTGATAAATTCAGCAGGTACAAAAAAAACGAAGACGGAACTTACAGGCCAAAAAACAAATTGGCCAACCGCTGCTGGAAACTGCAGCACGCCAACGTAATTACCTGGGATGGGTTGGTGGTTCCCTGTTGTTTTGATAAAGACGCTACACACCAGTTGGGTAATTTAAAAACCCAGAGCTTTAAAGAAATATGGAATAATAATAATTACAAACAGTTCAGAAGCGAACTTTCGAAAAGCCGAAAAAATATTGATATTTGTGCCAATTGCAGCGAAGGGGCCTCCGTGTGGAAAGAGTAATTTGTTTATTAAAAATTAATTTATGGATCAGCAATCCGGCTTTAATGAGCGTCTCAGGCAGATACTTATTCTAATGTTGATTTTGGCCATCGCCATATTGCTGATAAGCCAGCTTACCATTTTTATACCTGGCATGCTCGGCGGTATCACTTTATACATTTTAAGCCGCAGCTTATATTTTCAACTCATCTTTAAAAGAAAATGGAAAAAAAGTTGGACGGCTCTGTTATTTATTTTCAGCTACCTTATCATTATTGCAATTCCTGTTTATGTGAGTATAGCACTGGTATCTCCTAAAATAAGTTCCATTGCCGAAAACCAGGGGCAAATTATACAGAGCATTCAATCAGTATCGGCCAAAGTGCGTGAAAAAACCGGCATTACAATTTTATCTGCCGAAAGTGCAAAAACAATTGCTCAAAAAGTATCAACATACATACCGCTGGTTATAAACAGCACCCTGGCCTTGCTAACAAATATCATCATCATGTTTTTTCTATTTTATTATTTATTGATTCATGGGCGGGAGATGGAAAAGTATTTGAGTAAAGTGACTCCTTTAAAACACGATAATATAAACCTGCTGGCCGGCGAAACCAAAATGATGATACGGGCAAATGCACTGGGCATACCTATTATATGTATTGTACAGGGTGTATTTGCAGCACTCGGTTACTGGATATTTGGGGTAGAGGATTGGGCACTTTGGGCTTTTGTAACCGGCGTGTTTGCATTTTTTCCGTTGGTTGGCACTATGATAATTTGGGTACCATTGGTTGCCTATTTATTTATTCATGGTAGCAACTGGCCTGCCATTGGCCTTACTATTTACAGCTTTGTTGTTACGGGTAATGTAGATTATATAGCACGTTTAAAACTGATGAAATATATGGGGGATGTACATCCAATCATTACTGTATTGGGTGTTATAGTAGGCCTTAATCTGTTTGGTTTTATGGGCCTAATTTTCGGACCTTTACTTATCAGTTATTTTCTTATCATGGTAAAAATTTATATCAACGAATTTAATAAAACACCCGAGATCAGCAATTCAATAACGGAAAAACAGTAACAGATAATCAACCTGAATATGGGCATAGAAAAAGATATCAACCAGGCTTCATTCCGCAACGACTATCAAAAAGGTATCATCAACCTTATTTATACATACAATTGGATGAATGAGAAGATGAAGAAAGTTTTTGACATGGAAGGCGTAACCGGGCAGCAATATAATATTTTGCGTATTTTGAGAGGGGCAGGAAAACCAATTTCTACTTTGCAGATCCGGGAACGTATGCTCGATAAAATGAGCGATACCAGCCGTATTGTTGACAGGCTTGTTTTAAAAGGCCTTGCGAAAAAAAACATCTGTGCCAATGACAAGCGATTGGTGGATGTAAGCATCGGCGCCAAAGGAAAAGAACTGTTAGAAAAAATTGACCTATGCGAAAAAGATATGGATGCCATTTTGGGAAACCTTAC
This sequence comes from Chitinophagales bacterium, assembly GCA_038204855.1. Taxonomy (GTDB): domain Bacteria; phylum Bacteroidota; class Bacteroidia; order Chitinophagales; family Chitinophagaceae; genus Ferruginibacter. Next base: position 7,668 of record JBBRCM010000013.1, on the reverse strand, counting down.
AGATGCAGAAGCAAAAACCTTAAACAAATTGTTAGATAAGATACGGGAGTCTAAATAATCAAACCATATTCATGAAATTTTTCTTCTACTCTTTATTGCTTATCCGCAGGATGCTGTGCATTGCCTGTTGCCTGTTGACAGTCTCTTTATTTTCTCAAACCAAGCCGGAATTCCGCGGCGTTTGGGTTGCCACCGTTGATAATATTGACTGGCCATCAAAAGGAAATTTTAATTCCGATTCGCAAAAAGTTGAGTTTATAAAATTACTCGACATGCACCAGCGCAATGGCATGAATGCAATGATTGTTCAGATACGCCCTGCTACCGATGCGTTCTACCCATCGCAATATGAACCCTGGAGTGAGTTTCTTACCGGTACACAGGGCCAGCCACCCGTGCCTTACTACGATCCGCTTGAGTTTATGATTACCGAAACTCATAAACGTAGCATGGAGTTTCATGCGTGGATGAATCCTTACCGTGCAGTTTTTAATATCAGCAAATCTTCTATTGCAGCAACGCATATAACCAAAATACACCCCGAGTGGTTTTTAACCTACGGGGATAAAAAATATTTTGACCCCGGTATTAAAGAAGTGCAGCAATATGTTGCCAATGTAGTAAGTGATGTGGTTAGCCGTTATGCCATTGATGCTATTCATTTTGATGATTATTTTTACCCTTACCGCATTGCAGGTAAAGAATTTCCGGATTATGCCAGTTATAATAAATATGGCAATGGCATGAGCAAGGATGACTGGCGGAGAAGCAATACCGATTCCATCATCAGCAAGTTGAGCGTAGTTATTAAAAAAGTAAATCCCAAATGCCAGTTTGGTATCAGCCCGTTTGGTGTTTGGCGTAATATTGATAAAGATCCGGTTAATGGCAGTAAAACAACCGGCGCCCAAACCAATTACGACGATTTGTATGCCGATATTTTACTGTGGTTACAAAAGGGCTGGATAGATTATGTTGCCCCGCAATTATATTGGGAGTTTGGCCATAAAATAGCGCCTTACGAAGTTTTAATTGACTGGTGGAGCAAACATAGTTATGGCAAAAACTGCTACATCGGTCTGGGTATTTACCGTGCTAACAGCAATGCTGCCTGGAAAGATGTAACCCAATTGCCCCGCATGATTGATGCCCTGCGTAGTACGCCCAATATACAGGGGATGATCTTTTTTAGCAGTAAAACTTTTGATAAAAACCCGAATGGCTGGAACGACACACTCAGGCTGAATTATTTTAAAGAGCCGGCTAAAACACCAGAAATGAATTGGATAAAATAATTTAAACTCTTTCTATTTTACAGATATAACAGCAGGCTTCCGCATTTCTTGCATGTAAATATTCAATTTTTGGATGTTGCTCAAAAACTTTAACAATCAAATTATCTACATCGGCATCGCCAACTAATTTTGTAAAAACCATTTTTTGTTCTTTTGAGTAACCAATTAAAGACAAGGGAAAATGTTCTTTATCCGCTTTTATTTCTGGCGGAAAACGATGAATATCTTTATAAGCTTCAACTTCAGTTTTATTAATAAATATCGGGCCCGGTTGGTTAAAGGCATTATCTATTTCAAATGGACTATGGCTAAAAAGCAACCGAACATCCTGCCCAACTTTAAAAGGTTTTAACGACACACGGCAAGGGCCAAAACCTGTAGCCAGTTGCTCAATAACATTATGTCCAAAATCATCCTTTAATGTTTTTTGAATTTTAGCTGCATATGCTGCAGACAGCGGAACAATTTTAAATTTTTCCATTTTATTTGTTTTGAAATATAAAATTGAGAAAGCATAAACATAGAAGCAACCCGAAACTTGCGGACTTAATTTTCAGAAGAAACCTGCCTGTCCGGCACGCAGGTTTGTGCAGCTTCCCAACCAAGCATGGCAACTTTACGGCTGCTGCCCCAGTGATACTCGCCAATAACTCCCGATGATTTTATAACACGATGACAAGGAATTAGAAAAGCTACAGGATTAGCCCCAATTGCACTGCCAACAGCCCTTGCAGCCCTGGGGCTTAAAATATTTTCGGCTATGGAAGCGTAAGTAGAAATATTGCCCAAAGGAATTTTTAATAAAGACTGCCAAACTTTTAACTGAAAAGGAGTTCCGTTTAAATGAAGTTTTATTTGATGCAGGTCCTTCCAGTCTCCCGAAAAAAATTGCAGGGCATTTTGTTGCAGCAGATCAGTTTTTTGAATGAATTCTGCATTTGGAAAAAGTTTAAAAAGGTTTTCGGTTTCCTTTTGTTGATTGGCAACAAATGCAAGATGACAAATCCCTTTTTGAGTTGAAGCTATGATAACATCACCAAATAAGGTTTCAGCAAAACTATATTGTATTTGTAAATTCTGGCCGCCAGTTTTAAAATTGCCGGGAGTCATGCCTTCTACGTTTACAAACAAATCATGTAAGCGGCTTGTGCCAGACAAGCCAACCTCAAAAGTTGCATCTGCCAACGACATATTTTGTTTCAATAAACTTTTTGCATATTCAATGCTTATAAATTGTACAAATTTTTTTGGGCTAACACCCGCCCATTCCTTAAACACCCGCTGAAAATGGAAAGGACTTAGGTGAACCTGCTTTGCAACTTCATATAAATCGGGTTGTTCTTTAAAATTTTGCCTTAAATAAACAATTGCTTTTTCTATTCTTTCGTAATCTGTCATGGTAACACAAAACTAAACTATAAAGATTTTTGATAAAACCCGAAACTTGCTAAGTTTTTCCCGTTCTCATCTCATACCAGGATGTAATGGTTCTGGGTCTTTGACTCAGAGTTTACCTTTAAGCCTTTGCCTCGCCCGTCAATTTTCTTTACCTTTGCCATGTAATTGATAGTTTGAATTAATAACATTATCAATTATCCATTTTATAATTATCAATTATTTTTTATGCCCGGTTTTGAACATTTTGGAAAAGAAGAAATTAAAGAAGTAAATGACGTGCTTGAAACAGGTATTCTCATGCGCTATGGCTTTGATGGTCCACGCAAGGGGATATGGAAAGCCAAAGAACTGGAAGAAGCCATTTGCGAAACTTTTGGCTGCAAACATGCCCAGTTATTAAGCAGCGGAACCGCTGCATTAACCACAGCTATGAGTGCGTTGGGCATTGGTTATGGCGATGAAGTTATTTTACCTTCTTTTACTTTTGTTGCCAGTTTTGAAGCGGTAATAAGCGTTGGTGCCATTCCTGTTTTTGTAGATGTAGATGATACGTTGACTTTAGACCCTGAAGCAGTACGAAATGCCATTACGGTAAAAACAAAATGCATCATGCCCGTACACATGTGCGGCAGCATGGCCGATATGGATGCACTGCAGGCTATCTGTAAGGAACATCATTTAATTTTACTGGAAGATGCCTGCCAGAGTATTGGCGGCACATACAAAGGAAAAAAGCTGGGTACTATCGGCGATGCCGGGACCTTTAGTTTTGATTTTGTAAAAACCATTACCTGTGCCGAAGGCGGTGTGGTTATGACCAACCGTGAAGATGTGTATGTTGCCAGCGATGGTTATACCGATCATGGCCACGACCACAAAGGTGTTGACCGTGGAGCAGACCTACATCCCTTTGTTGGGTATAATTTCCGCATCAGTGAATTACATGCTGCTGTTGGTTTGGCACAAATAAAAAAGCTGGATAGTTTTTTAGCCATTCAGAAAAAAAATCATACTGCTTTAAAAAATGCTTTGGCAACAATACCTGAAGTTACTTTCAGAAGGGTACCTGATGAAAGCGGCGACAGTTGCAGTTTTGTAAGCTGGTTTTTACCTACCGAAGAAATAACCAAAGCTGTTGTTGACGAACTAAAGACACAAAATATTTTAGCTGGTAGTTTTTACTGGTTTGTTAATAACTGGCATTATATCAGCAAGTGGGACCACCTAAAAAATGCAAAAACCTTAAACAGCCTGCACCCCGATTTAAAAGCTGCGGTAATACATCATGCCACAAAAGATTTTAGCGCTAGCGATGCTATTATGAGCCGTTGCATATCTACAGCCATTAGTCTGGCCTGGACAGATGAGCAATTAAAAACAAAATGCGACCAAATGGTTAGTGTGATAAACAAAGTGTTGAGTGAGCAGAAGGTGGATGTGTAATATTAGCCTCGTAGAGGCGACATATTAGTAGTCTTAAAATAATTCGTGCATTTGTTAGCTCCGTAGGAGCGATATGTTTCTATTCCATATCACCGAATTTATTTTTTAATAATTCTTCCAGCCTGTCTGCTAAAGATTCCGGCGTTTCTCCTGGCAAGGCTTTAAAATCTTTTAAAGCATCTGTCATAGAATTCACAATAAAATCATACCTGGCAAACTGTGCCTTTAGTACTTCTATATCTTTTGTTTCCCAGTACATTCCTTCATCCGACAATTCAAAAACAGAAAAGTATTTGTCCTTAAGATATTGCAGCAGTTTTAAAATAGTTAAATGTACATCCATACCTGCATACTGGGTTTTAACACTCACAGTTCCAACCATCAGGTTATTGGTGGCAGGATCGTTATATATTAATTTAACGGGTGAACAAAGTATGCCGGATGGAAAAAAAACAAGAGAAACAGTTTCGCTGTCTTTTGGTGTAAAGCTTATACCTTTTAAATCGGCAGTGGTATAATTAATAAAAACTGGATTGTTTAAATGAACATGGTCATTGGTATTATTTTTCTTTTCCTGAATATGATAATCCCATTCAAGGCTCTTACAAATATCCTCGCATTCGGTTATTAAATTTTCAATAAGTGCATAATTGCGAATTACGCCGGTATAATGAATGGATAAACCCATTATTAAAAAATTTAGAAAGGATTTAAAGCATTCGGTTTCCCTTCCAGATAATCATTATACTGCAAAGTTCCCAACCTGAATCTTAATGGAATTTTAGTTTTTTTCTCAAACTGTAATTCTTTTTTACAAAAAAAACCAAAACCCTGTGTATAATAATCAGCGGCAATAACAGAACAGGAAACAGGACTCAACAAAAAAACAGGAGTTACAAGTTTTTTTTCAGGTACTTTTTTTATATTAACTGTTTGATGAAATGCGTTGTAGATATTGATCTTGATTGGATTTTGATAAGTCGCTTCTGACTTAAAGAGGTCTTTATCTTGTAAGATGGGAGCATGTAAATTTTGTCCTGTAGCAGTACTTGCTACAAAAATCATGCAAAAAAATAAAATTTTAGCCCCTTTATGCATCTTACTAAGCTTATCTCTGTAAATTTACGTTGTTATTCCAGCATTGGTTTATAATTAATTTATTATTTTTTACCCTAATTCAGTTTTTAATAGATGGCTTTAAGTCAGGGATTATATCAAAAGCAGCTACAAAAATTATCGCCTCAGCAAATTCAGTTGATGAAGCTGCTGCAGGTGCCTACTGCCCAGTTGGAGGAAAGGATAAAAGAAGAAATTGAAGAAAACCCGGCGCTGGAAGAAGCTGAAGACGGACATGAAACAGAATTTGATGAGGCCAAAGATGAATTTTCGGAAGGAGATGCAGATGAAAAGGAAATGGACGGCGGCACTGATGAATACGATAATATTGACATAAGCGAATATGTAAATGAAGGCGATGATGAAGTAGGCGACTATAAATTGAAAGACACTAATTATCCAGAAATTGACGAGGATAGGGTTATACCCATTAAGGTTGAAAAAGGTTTTAATGAACTGATGATTGAACAGCTTGGCATGCTTACTATTAATGAGGATCAGAAAAAAGTTGCTTTACAGATCATCGGTAATTTAGATGATGATGGATATTTGCGAAGGGAGTTTTCGGCCATTGTTGATGATCTGGCTTTTCGCCAGAATATTACTACCACCGAAGAAGAAATTGCCGAACTGGTTTTACAGATTCAGCAATTTGATCCGCCCGGCATTGCCGCCCGTAACCTACAGGAATGTTTGTTGCTGCAATTAGAAAGAAAATTACATGAAGGCAAGCATGTGGAAGTGGCCATCAGGGTACTGGAAAAATACTTTGATGAGTTTACAAAAAAACATTACGAAAAAATACAGCGGGGATTTGACTTAAATGACGACCAGTTAAGAGAAGTAATAAGCCAGATCGTTAAATTAAATCCCAAGCCTGCAGGATCGGTCGGCAGCAGCGCTTCCAATGCAGAGAGCTATGTGGTGCCCGATTTTTTTATTTACAACAATGCCGACAAACTTGAGTTAACCCTCAACAACAAAAATGCCCCCGACCTGCGTATTAGTGAAGGTTACCGCGATATGCTGAAAGAATATGACCGTGGCAGTAAAAAAGACAAGCGGCAGAAAGAAGCAGTTATTTTTATCAAACAAAAAATTGATGCGGCTAAATGGTTTATTGATGCCATCAAGCAGCGGCACAACACCTTGCTGAATACCATGGAAGCCATTATGAATTACCAGCATGCCTTTTTTGTTTCGGGCGAAGAAACCGACCTGCGGCCGATGATCTTAAAACATATTGCAGAAGAAACCAACCTCGATATTTCTACCGTAAGCCGTGTTGCCAACAGTAAATTTGTGCAAACCGAATTTGGAACTTACCGGCTTAAATTTTTCTTTAGTGAAAGCCTCCAAACCGATAGCGGCGAAGAAGTGAGTACCAGGGAAGTTAAAAAAATACTGAGCGATATTATTGAAGCCGAAGATAAAAAGCATCCATACAGCGATGAAAAATTAACGGATATGCTGCAGGAAAAAGGATATAATATTGCCCGCCGCACCGTTGCCAAATACAGGGAACAACTGAATATATCTGTTGCCCGTTTAAGAAAAGAATTATAGCCCCACCCAACCTCCCCAACGGGAGGAGCAAAGATTGTTTATGGTTAAAGAAATAGATTTTATTCAACCGGTTGCTGATAAACACAACGTTATACTGAGATTTTTTGCTCATCTTTTTTCCGTCGTATTTCATCCACTGTTTATACCGTTTTATGTTGTTGCTTTTTTAATAAACTATCATCCATCTTATTTTTCCGGTCTTGGTTTTTATACAAAGTTTGAGTTGCTGAGATCTACAGTTTTTAATACAATCTTATTTCCCGCTTTTGCTTTGTTAGTAATGAAGGGGCTTGGCTTTGTAAAATCAATTATGTTGCACAGCCAGCAAGACAGGATTGGCCCATACCTCGCCAATATGATCTTTTACTTCTGGATGGCCAGGGTGCTGTTTAATTATAAGCCCGAGTTAACGCCCATACTTGCTTCTTTTATGACCGGTGTTTTTATTACCACCGCCATAGCGTTAATTGCAAATATTTTCTACAAAATAAGTATGCATGCCATTGGTTGTGGAGGCATGTTAGGCATCTTTATCATCATTATGAATACCAACAGCATGTTGATGACATGGCCGCTATCCCTTGCCTTGCTTGTTACCGGCGTTGTGTGTACTTCCCGTTTAATTGTAAGCGATCATACCCAAAAAGAAATTTACATGGGGTTGGTTGTTGGGTTGGTATGCCAATTTGGGGCGGCGATAATTATATTGTAAAACACTATCATCCGAACTTTTTTTGAAATAGCCGGTTTGACTCTATGAAAGTATTGATTTTACTGGGTTCCATCATAAATTTATAAGAATAAAAGTGGCTTATTAAAAGCTAAAAGATTTCTGCCGATTTGGCTTACT
>JBBRCM010000012.1:0-50166 GCA_038204855.1 Chitinophagales bacterium | reverse complement strand
TAAAGGAATTTGGAGTGCCTGTTTTGCATTATTATACATTGGGCAGGCCTAAAATTATTGCGGATGTAGTTAAACAGCTTGTATAAAAAAGAAAGCCTTCCGGATCAGGGAAGGCTTTTGTTTTCAAAGGGCTTTTTATTTGCCCAAGGGAATACCAACTGAAAAACTAAGTGTACGATACTTGTTTTTATCATTAGCGGTATTATTGCTTTCGGTTGAATTTATTTTCGCTAAACCAAGTCCGTAATTGGCTTTTAATATTACATGTTTAAACTGAAAACCTCCACCAAAGTTTAATCCAAAATCAAAACGTTTTAGTTTACTGTAGCCTGCATCTTCTTCCTGCGATGTAAACGGATTATCATTGCTGAACTGGATAGTTTTTTCTGAGGTAGATACCAATGGCCCTAACTTAGATTCAGTTTTTGATTTACCACCAATGCCTATGGCTGCATACGGACCGGCATTAAAAAAAATATTTGATCCTTTATCCAATGGAATTTTTACAACAGCATTTAACGGAACCTGGATGTACAAAGGGTTAAACTTTGATTTGGTATAATTGCCATTGGTAAAATAAGTTTCGGCCTTTGAGCCATGACCGGTTAATAAAACACCCGATTCAAGATCAAACATAGGATCCAGTTCCAAGCGGCCTAAAATACCTACATTAAAACTTGGGAGGATATTGTTTTTTTCTGTTTGTCCATCGTTTGTTTTTGTAATGTTGGCAAGGTTTAATCCGCCTTGTACATATACCTGTGCACGGGTGCTTAATGTGATTGCTGCAATTAATGTTAATGTTAAAAATACTTTTTTCATTTTTGTACGTTTTAGTTGTTCAATCGGCATAAATGATAATAAATTACTTCATTTTTATTGCCATTTTCTGTTATAAATATCCCTTTTACAAAAAGCCTGCCAACAAAATTTGTGGGCAGGCTTTCAATTGTAATTAAAATGTCATTATTTTAATAAGGCCTGAAAAACAGCTTCATTTATTTTAACAGGGTATTTATTCTTTAATTCTGCAATCCATTTTTCTTCAAGTATATTTTGATAATCATTAATAACCAAACCTTTTGCTTCTTCAAAGCTGCGCTGCAGGTTTGCGTTGTAGAGATGAACAACTTTTATAAAACTCGTATTTCCGTCAACCTGGCTTATCACAATTTCTGAAACATAACCAGCAGCATTTTTTAAATCAATGGTAACCGGCAGCTGACTAAGTTCAAACCTGCCGGAATCGGCCAGTACATTGTTGTTAGCCTCTTCCACAATTTTCTTCCAGTCTTTTCCCTTTAGAACCGATGCTTTTGCAGTGTCTGCAAAGGCTTTAGCCGTGCAGTCGAAAACAATAACATCTGCGCTTTCGTTCCAAAGGTATTTGCCCTTATTGGCGGTATAAAATTTTTGAAGTGCATTCGTATCTGCAGATGCTTTTCCCCAGATATTTTTTTCCATTATTTCAAACAACACATTGCCATCTTTAAACTCGTCCATCTGGTAACGAAACTCGTTGTTGTAATCTTCCAGGTGCTTTTTATAATATTCCAAAACAGAAGAAGTAATAAATTTGTCGGCTAAAGCAGCATTGGATTCACCATGATAGAGTTCACCATTTCCTTTAAAGTCTCTCACAAATTCAAGCCAGTCTTTACCGGTTAATTTTGTTTTACCGTAGGTATAAATTGTTTTATTTGCTATCGGAAAAATAGCTGTATTGCCGGTTTCTGAATTTGGTTTTGCAATTACGCTGTCTGCATAGCGGCTTAAATCTGCATCTGAAACGGCAACGGCCTTTTTAAGATTCACCTGCTTCATTATCTCTTTTACAAAAAGGTCTTTTGCAAAATTTATCCGGCTGTCCTGTTGTATTTTTTGTTTTAACTCAAACTGAAAAGCCGCATCGTTCTTATCGGTGGGTATCGGGCTGTGCGACAGGCGCTTTACTATATGATAACCGTAGGCTGTTAAAAAAGGGTTACTTACTTCTTTATCTTTTGTAAGTTTAAAAACTTCATTTTCAAAAGAAGATTCAAATTTACCCGAGCCAAATTCGGCCATTTCTCCGTTGCTGCTGTAGGTAACTTTATCATCGCTGAACCAGCGGGCCATCTTGCCAAAATCTTCTCCCTTTTGTAACAATTCGTAAACCGAGTCGGCCTTTTTTTCATAGTCTTTCCTGGCTTCGGCATTTGCATCTGGCGGAATGGAAAGTAATATCTGTGCCACTTTCCATTTGCCAACAGCCTTTCTTTCGTCAATTACTTTAAACAGGTGCCAACCGTTTTTTGCCCGGTATGGTTTACCGGCCTCCCCCATTTTTAAGCCATAAACAAGGTTTTCATATTCGTAGGGTAAACTAAAAACCGTTACAAAGCCCAGGTCGGTTTGCTTTACTTTAATAACAGATGCGGCACTTAAATTCTCATAGTCCGTTTTGCCGGCGGCAAGTGCAGTATAGAAAGTACTTATTGATTTAAATGCTTTCAACGTGTCATCTGCTGTGGCATTCGGATCAACCGGAATAAAAAAATGTAACACATGCAGGTCTTTCTGGCTACGGTTAAAAGCCTCGCCCAGCAAATCATTTACAGCTTTCTCATTGTTTAAATAACTGTCTTCTATCTGGCTTCTAAAACTTTGTGCATCGTATTGTAGCTGCGGCAAGGTATCCAGCTTAAGTTCCAGCGCCGCTTTTACTTTCAGTTTAAATTTTACGTATAGTTCAAGATATTCCCGTAAGGCCTTTTCTTTATTATCAACCGGGGTTTTGTTTTTATTGTAGGCTCTTATAAACTCTGTTTTATCAACCGGCGTATTGCCATAGGTAAATAAGGTTTGTGCAAAAGCTGCATTGGTAAACCAGGCAACTGTAAACAGCAATAAAATTTTTTTCATTAAACAGGTTGTTTTAATTCGAAGTGGCGTTTTTCCATTTCACTTCCAGCAGATCATTTAACTGCAAAAGAGTTAATTTTTTTCCAATGATCCGCTTTTCTTTATCTAATAAATATATTGTTGGGGTCATTGTAATATCGTATAACTGCCTAAAACCTGGCCTTTGGGCCGCATAATCCGAATCCTCCATTTCCGTGGTTTTATAAGCTTGTGTCCAGTCGGCGATATTATGCTCCTTAATAAATGAAAGCCATTCAGGCTTTACACTTGTTTTGCCATCGGGCGTAAGCACCGCAAATATTTTAAGGTTATGCTTTTTCCAGCTCGCCCTGTAAATGGAATCAAGCCTTGGTACTTCTTCTTTACAATGTCCGCAATTTGGGTCCCAAAAAATAAGAACCGTATAATCGGCATTCAGGCTATATAAAGAAGTTGGCTTGTCCTCTGTATTCAGCATTTCCAGGTCGGCAGCTTTTACTCCAATAAGGTTGGCCATTAGCATATATGCCCTGCGGCTAATGGCTTCCATTTGTTTTTCATTAAGCCAGCTTGTTAAACCCTTGCTGTGGTATTTTTCAAAAAGGTGAACAAACACAGCATCCTGCCCCATATATTTTGGGTTGATGAATTCGTCTGTTAACCAGTTCAGTAAAAATTTATACATCTCCGGCGAAGATCTTGCCAGTAGTAATTTATAATCAACGTCTTTAATTATTGAATCAGGTTCAGGAGAGATAACCTCCCGGTAATAGCGCTCTACCTTTTTTAAAAAGAAAGGTGTGCGTATAACACGGTCATCCATAAAGCTGATGCCATCCCAATAATGCTTTTTGTATTCGTTATAATTATTGATAGAATCCTGCCTGGTAACGGGTGCTTTACTTGGGTAAACCGGTTCTTTCATGGCGCTTAACAAAGCGGCCATCATGGAGTTAGGCTGATTTTTAATAATGCCTTCCCGGTAATTATTAAGCTCCTCAATAAGTGCCATATATTTTTTCTCATGCAAGGCTGAATCAGCCTTGGTGGCTGCACCCATGTAAGCCTGACGCTCCTGCTGTATCAACCTTCCCTTAGAAGCTGCAATTTTTTGATATTGATCGTACAGGATATTTTCTTTAGAACCGGTGACAATGGTTTTATTAACCAAATCGCTTGTATCTGCGGTAACAGAAACATTTTGTTCGCCACTTATTAAAAACTCAACCCTTAATTGTTTTCCCGGAAAAAAAATAGCGTAAATACCCGGATGTAAAACCTCGGATCCTTTAAAAACAGCCATGCTGTTAATGCCTATTGCGGCAGAATCGGCTATAGTAAAATTGCTGCCCATGTAGTAGGTAAGATAGGCGATACCACTTTTGTAGCCGGGGGCTTTAAGGGTTAGCTGGTAACCTTGGGCAAAAGCTGCGCTGCAGGTTAAAGCAGCAAAAAAGAAAACTAAATATTTTTTCATCGTTATTTAAGGATAGCAAATGTATTTAAAATAGATGGTTAAAGTTCAGATATGGCCGCCCATGCACTTTAATGCCGATTTGCAGTAATATATTGCGGCATTTAGCCATCGGCATTTACCAAATGCTTGCCCACAAAAGCTATGCTTGAATTTCAGCCCACACACAATGGCTAAAAATGAAATTCGGTTGGGTAAAACAATTACAAATCGTTAACAAAACAATATTGACCATTTATGCGGTATTTTTGCAGCCGTGAGTAAAAAAAATAAGAAAATAATACTGGAAGACCTTTTGGTTACCGATTATGCTGCCGAAGGAAAGGCATTAGCAAGGATTGATGGTAAGGTAATTTTTATTTCGGGTGCCGTACCGGGCGATGTGGCCGATGTAATGCTGGTTAAAAATAAAAAAGACTGGGCGGAAGGCAGGGTTTTAAAAATTAAGCAACTCTCAAAAGAAAGGGTTGAGCCGTTTTGCAAACATTTTGGCATCTGCGGTGGCTGCAAGTGGCAAATGCTGCCTTATCCAAAACAATTACTATACAAACAACAAGAGGTTGAACAAAACCTGCGCCGTATCGGTAAAATTGAACTACCTGAAATTTTGCCAATCGTTGGTGCCGACGACACGGTGCATTACAGAAATAAGCTGGAGTTTACCTTTAGCAACAAAAGATACTTACTGCCTGAAGAAATTGCGGCCTCAAATTTACCCGAAGGAGAAGATGCTGAACCAGCAGACTCCAAAGTTCCCCCTTCAGGGAGCGGAGGGGGTTTTGGTGCTCTCGGTTTTCACGTGCCCCGCATTTTTGATAAAGTAATTGATATTGAGGAATGTTATTTAATGGATGATGTAAATAACAGGATCAGAAATACCATCCGGGCTTTTGCGCTGGAAAATAATTTTTCTTTTTACGACATCAGGCAACATACCGGCTGGTTACGTAACATTATCATCCGCCTGTGTACCACCGGCGAACTGATGGTGAATATCTGTTTAAATTATGATGAAGAGGCCGACCGGAAAAAACTATTTGACCATCTTTTAACACAGGTGCCCGAAATAACAACTTTACTGTACACCATCAATCCTAAATGGAACGACAGTATTTATGACCTTACCCCACAAATTTATTTTGGGAAGGGTTACGCAACAGAAAAGCTGTCCGCAGGATCCGGTGGAGAAGAATTTGAATTTAAGATCTCCCCAAAATCATTTTTTCAAACCAATACCAAACAGGCAGAAAAATTATATACCATAACCCGGGATTTTGCAGCACTTTCCGGAAGTGAAATTGTGTACGACTTGTATTGCGGTACTGGCAGTATTGGCATCTTCCTAAGCAAAAACGCTAAAAAAATAATTGGGGTTGAGGTAATTGAAGAGGCGATTGCCGATGCAAAAGTAAATGCAGCATTAAACAATATTAACCATGCCCAATTTTTTGCAGGCGATGTAATTAAGATTTGCAACGATGAATTTTTTGCATTGCATGGCAGGCCTGATGTGATCATTACAGATCCGCCACGTGCCGGTATGCATGAAAAATTAGTAAACAAACTGCTTGAAATGGCCGCCCCCAAAATTGTATATGTAAGCTGCAATACCGCCACACAGGCCCGTGATTTGGGTTTGCTGGCTGAAAAATATGCAATAGAAAAAATTCAGCCAGTCGATATGTTTCCGCACACACACCATATCGAATGTGTGGTTTTGCTGAAACTGAAATAATAATTAATTAACTAAATTTGTACAATGGCTTTTAATAATTCCGGAAATAGGTTTCAGCAGACAACACCGGTGGTGCTGAACCTGATAATAATTAATACATTGGTGTACATTGTTCAATTTTTATTTGACGGACCCGATGAAAAAATTAGCCAGGTGATAGCCCTGTTCCCATACAACACACCTTATTTTAAACCATACCAACTGGTAACACACATGTTTGCACACGGCGGGTTCTTTCACCTGCTTTTTAACATGTTTGTTTTGTGGATGTTTGGCTCTATGCTTGAACGGATTTGGGGACCAAAAAGATTTTTAATTTTTTACCTGGTTTGCGGGTTGGCAGCGGGTATTGCCCATCTGGCACTTGAAAATGTGCCGGCAGTTGGTGCATCTGGTGCTATAATGGGATTGTTTGCAGCCTTTGCCTATCTTTTCCCAAATACCGAATTAATTATGTTTCCAATACCGTTTCCGGTAAAAGCAAAGTATGCTATAGCTTTATTGGCCGCATATGATTTGTTTAGTGGTGTAAATCCGCTTGGCGATAATATTGCACACTTTGCCCATTTAGGCGGGTTGGTAATGGGTTTTATTTTGGTTATAATCTGGAACAAAACCGACAAAAAAACTTTCTATTAATACTAACATTTGATTCTTTTGATTGTTTGTAATTTTATCAGCATAATAAAACACCATGAGCGAATCGGACCGGTATACAGATTATAGAATAAAGAAGCAACGCTTTACATTGGGAAACCCCGATAATGCCCTCATGTGGCTTTTTGCCATTAATGTAATTTTCTTTCTGATACTGCAAACTATCAGAGTTGCTATTAACGTTAACGATCATTCAGATGCAGTTTTTTACTCGCAGGTTACCGGCAATTTTCAATTACCTGCAAACCTGCTGAGTTTAAGCAAAAAACCCTGGACCATCATTTCCTTCATGTTCAGCGATGTGGAATTAATGCGTGCATTCAGCAATATGCTTTGGCTGTGGGCATTTGGATCTGTGCTGCAGAATTTAACCGGTAACCGTAAGCTCATTCCGGTTTATTTGTATGGAGGTTTTGCGGGTGCCGTATCGTTTATTGCGGCTGCTTATTTAATTCCAACCAACAGGGCAATCGTTGATTCAGTGGGTTTATTGGGCGCCAATACATCGGTAATAGCTATAGCGGTAGCAGCTACGGCAATAGCTCCCAATTATCGCTTCTTCAGCCATATCAGGGGTGGCATCCCCATCTGGATACTTACCGTAATTTATATTGCGATAGACGTTGCCGCAGTTGCCGACAAGCCAGCCGCTGTTCCCATCGCTCACCTGGCAGGTGCAGCCGCTGGGTTGGTATTTGTAAAAATGCTTAAGAACAATTTGGATGGCAGCGAGTGGATGAATAATTTTTACAACTGGTTCATCAACCTTTTTAATCCTAATAAAAAAGTACAAAAGAACAGCATAAAGGAAAGGGTTTTCTATAACACCGGAACCCGTAGCCCGTATCAAAAAACGTCGAACGTAACCGAACAAAGGATTGATGAAATTCTGGATAAGATAAGCCAGAAGGGTTACAGCGCACTTACCAAAGATGAAAGGGATATTTTAAAAAGAGCCAGCGAAGGTTAATCAATACCACATAGTTTATAGTAAACAAAAGAAGCCACGTAGACGTTTGTATCTATCTTTCTACTTGCCTACTCGCCTTCGCAAAGCTTCAGCGGAGCAAGGCCGGCATGCTGGTGTGATTTAATTATCCTCAATAAACTTACACACGCAATCCTTTCACAAACTTTTATAATAGTTAAGCCTATCTTTAGGATATGGCCGGCAACTTTTTCCGAAGGGTTACAAAACACTTTTTTATACTGATAAATATTACCGCAGCAATACTTTTTTTGTTGGGCTGTTATGGTTATTTATTTCATCCTTCAAACCTTTGGCCCCTTGGTTTTTTAACGCTTAGTGCCTTTTATTTTTTACTGGTACTGATTGCCTTTATTTTTTTCTGGCTTTTTATAAAACCTGTCAGAGTCTTAATTTCAATTGCTGCAATTTTATTGGCATACAAACCTTTGGGCAATATAATTCCATACAGGCTGCAAGGTTCATTTAATAAACCTAAAGCAGAAAATGCTTTACGTGTAATGACCTGGAATGTAGCACAGTTCAATATTATGGAGGATAAACAACATCCGGAAATAAAAAGCCAGATGTTTAGCTTGATTAACGAATACCAACCAGATATTGCCTGTTTTCAGGAAATGGTTGCGGAAGACAGCGCTATAAAAAACCATGGACACGTAGATGAATTTCTTGAAAAGCTTAATCTCAAAAATTATTTTTACTCCTACAACGTTAAAGAAGATTTTTGGGGCTATGCACATTTCGGTATTATCATCTTTTCAAAATATCCTATCATTAACAAGCAAACAATTAGCTTTTACCCAAACGATTATAATTCAATATTTCAGTATGCAGATATTGTAAAAGGAGAAGACACAATCCGTGTTTTTAATATTCACCTGCAATCGCTGCGTTTTAGTAAAGAAAACCTTAAGTATATTGATAAGCCTACGGTTGAAGATGAAAACAAGGCTTTACAGGAATCAAAGAATATCATAGCCAAGTTTAAGATGGGTTTTTTAAAAAGAGAGATACAGGCCGACAGGATACGGGCCGAAATGGATAAAAGTCCTTACCCGGTAATTGTAACCGGCGATTTTAATGATGTGCCCAATAGTTATGCCTATCACACCATTGGCGGAGATATGAAAAATGCCTTTGTTGAAAAAGGCAGCGGCCTTGGCCGTACGTTTAGCGGCATATCGCCGGTATTGCGCATTGATAATATTTTTGTTGATAACAGGATCGACGTTCTACAGTTTAACCTCGTTAAAAAGAAGCTCAGCGATCATTTTCCCATTTTTGCTGATGTGACGATGAGTAAAAAGTAATACCTTAGCATTTCAAATGAAACAATCCTGCACATACCAATATTTCTGTTGCCCTTGCGGCATAGCTTAATATCTTTGTAAAAAATTTACTGTTTTATTTCATTGCTTCATAAAGTTACAACTGTACAAGAGTGCGACGCCTATGAAGCTAAATTGGAAATCTAAAGCTTGGTACAAAAAAATTAAAACATAATCTTCTCCTTTTCCTCCTTTAGGGGATAGGGGTACCAAAATAAAAATCATGAGTTTAAAAATATATAATACACTATCAAGAGAAAAAGAACATTTCACACCCCTCACACCCGATCATGTAGGTATGTATGTGTGCGGTCCTACGGTTTACAGCGATGTACACCTGGGTAACTGCCGCACTTTTATTTCTTTCGATATTATTTACCGCTACCTGGTTTACTTGGGTTATAAGGTGAGGTACGTGCGTAACATAACCGATGCCGGGCACCTGGAAGGTGACCGCGATGAAGGAGATGATAAATTCAGTAAACTGGCCCGCCTGCAAAAAGTAGAGCCGATGGAGATTGTGCAGAAATATACGCTGGGCTTTCATCACGTAATGCAGTTGCTTAATAACTTACCACCTTCAATAGAACCAACAGCTACGGGTCATATTGCAGAGCAGATAGAAATTACGAAACAAATACTGGCCAATGGATATGCTTATGAAGTGAACGGCACCATTTATTTTGATGTTGAAAAATACAATAAAGAACTTCCTTACGGCATACTTACAAACCGCAAAATGGAAGACCTTTTAGAAGGTACACGTGAACTGGGCGGACAGGATGAAAAGCGGGGCCGTCTTGATTTTGCTTTATGGATAAAAGCCAAACCAGAACATTTAATGCAATGGCCAAGCCCATGGGGTATGGGTTTTCCGGGGTGGCACATTGAGTGCTCGGCCATGAGTGAAAAATATTTGGGAAAGAAATTTGACATACACGGTGGCGGCATGGACCTAGCTGCAACTCATCATACAAACGAAATTGCACAAAGCCAGGCTTGCTATCATACCAGCCCGGCAAATATCTGGATGCATACCAATATGCTTACTGTAAACGGCACCCGTATGAGTAAATCTTTAGGCAATGGATTTTTACCAGAAGAATTATTTACCGGTAATCATCCGCTTTTAGAAAAAGCTTATGCACCCATGACGGTAAGGTTTTTTATGTTGCAAACACATTACAGAAGCACATTGGATTTTAGCAATGAAGCATTGCAGGCATCAGAAAAAGGATTGAAGAGATTGTGGGATGCGTATGAAGTGCTGAAGCAGTTGGCAGTTAACACTGGGCAGTTGGCAGGAGATGCAGAACTGGATGCAAAAGTGAATAAGCTTGTAAATGAGTTTGATGAATTTATGAACGATGATTTTAATACCGCAAAAGTATTGGGCAGTATGTTTGAACTGGTGCCGGTTATAAATTCAATAAAAGACGGTCTGATACAGGCAGATGCAATTGCTGCTGCAACTTTAACATTGCTTCAGCAAAAATTTAAAGCTTATTTAGAAGATGTGTTTGGTTTACAAAACAGCACTGCTGATAATGAAGTTTTGAGCGGTGTTATGGAACTTTTGATTGACATAAGAAAAGAAGCAAAAACAAAAAGAGATTTTGCCACCAGCGATAAGATAAGAAACCAGCTTGCAACAATAGGGATTAATTTAAAGGATGAGAAGGGAGGAGAGATGAGTTGGGGGCTAGAGTAACAGCTCAGCTTCCTCCGCTCCTCTGCGCCTCTGCGTGAAAAAAATAAACATGCAACACATCATACACCTTACCAAAGACAAAAAGTTCAAAAAAATACTTGAACTGCAACAGCCATTTGTATTAGCTAAAAGAAAAAATATATACCTGCATTTGTGCAACTCCATAATGAGCCAGCAGTTGAGTACCAAGGTTGCTGATGTTTTTCAACGTCGCTTTTTAGCACTTTACAAAACAAAAAACCCAACTGCCGCAGAAATTGCCGCTACGCCTTTTGAAACTTTAAGGGGCATTGGTTTAAGTAATGCCAAAGCAAACTATGTTATAAACGTGTGCAATTTTTTTATTGAAGAAAAAATAACTGATGCCGCCTTACATAAGATGAGCAATGAAGAACTGATAAAATACCTTACTCAAATAAAAGGTGTGGGCCAGTGGACGGTTGAAATGGTTTTGATGTTTACACTTGGCAGAGAAGATGTTTTTGCGCTGGATGATCTTGGCATACAACAAGCAATCTGTAAACTATATAATATTGATGCAACGGATAAAAAGGCAATGAAAGAAAAAATGCTTGTGGTGTCAAAAAAATGGACTCCGTATAGAACTTATGCCTGCCGCTACTTATGGGGCTGGAAGGATTCACCGCCTACAGTAATTTAATAATCCTGTTCCAGCGGATGAATCATCAGTTCGTCAATAACCACATGCGGCGGTTGGGTAATAATGTACTCAACGGCATTGGCCATATCCTGGTTTTTAAGCCAGTTCTCGTGTGCCGGATCGCCTTCTTTTTCTGCATGAAAAAAAGAATCAACCAAACCGCTGTAAACAACACTTACTTTAATTTTAAAAGGCCTTAACTCTTTGCGGATGGCAGCACTGAAAGCATCCTGTGCATATTTACTAGCGCAGTATAAAGAGCCGCCACTGAAAACCCGTTTGGCCACATCGCTGGCAATATTGATGATGTGTCCTGCAGTGTTTACTTTCATGTGTGGTATTACCGCTTTGCAAAAAAGAAAAGTTCCTTTGCTGTTGGTTGCAAATAAATCATCCCAGTCGCTTACCGAAATATTTTCTGCTGGCCCAAAAACACCATAACCAGCATTATTTATCAAAACATCAATTTTACCAAACAGCACAATTATTTTTTCAATGCTGGCGTTTACAAATGCTTCATCAGCCACACTGCCGCAATAAATTTCAGCAACGCCACCCTTGGCCAAAATTTCTGTCTTTACCTGTTGCAGTTCATTTGTACTACGTGCAATTAAACCCAGCCTTGCGCCGTTTTCAGCCAACGTCAAAGCTAAAGCTCTTCCAATTCCTTTTGAAGCTCCGGTAATTACAATTACTTTTTCTGATAAAGATGCCATAAGTTAAATATTGATGAGTGAAATGATTTGCTGAAGATACACCTGGTCTGTTTCGTCAAATTCGTTTAGTTCAGCACTATCTACATCCAGTACGCCCAAAACAATCCCATCTTTTAAAAGTGGCAAAACAATTTCTGAGCGTGATAAACTGCTGCAGGCGATATGA
This sequence comes from Chitinophagales bacterium, assembly GCA_038204855.1. Lineage (GTDB taxonomy): Bacteria > Bacteroidota > Bacteroidia > Chitinophagales > Chitinophagaceae > Ferruginibacter. The sequence goes on along the minus strand of JBBRCM010000012.1, from coordinate 37,847 downwards.
CCCGGAAATTTTTCAACATCAGGAACGATTATGGTTGCTCCATTTTGCCAGGCTGCTCCGCAAACACCACGGCCTTTTTTAATTCTTGTGCAGGCAACAGGCCCCTGGAATGGCCCGAGAACTAATTCTGTTTCGGTACTGTTTTTTGAATCTGGCTTTACTAAATAAAAACCAACCCAAAGCCATCCAAACTGCTCTTTAAGTGCAGCGCTTACATTTGCAAGGTTTGCAACCAGGTCGGGCTCGCCCTCTAGCAGGGCTTTTATTTGTGGAATAAGTGATTGATAAATTTCGGCTTTGCTGCCGGTGATAATTGTTAAGTCTTCTGCCATGGCGCAAAGGTATGAAAGCAATTTTCCCCGCAAAGCTGCAAAGTACACAAAGAAAAATTTTGCGGCAAAACCAACCTCCGCAGGAGTTGTAAGTTTTCTATTTTCACTGCGTGAAAATAATGAACAAAAATTTGCCACTGAAACACAGAGGCGCAGAAAAAATACAGCTTTAATTCTGTGCTTCGGTGCTTCTGTGGCAAACAACAGAGCTGCGAAGCAACTTCCTTTATGTTTTGGTGGAATTCACTCCAAAATCATATCACTGTAAGAAAGTGAACAAAAATCTGATGCTTCAATATTAAACAAAGCGGCATATTCATCGCATTGCGCCTGTAGCTTTTCTTTCCCAATGCTCCCGTTTTTATCAATTGCTTCCACTTCTACAAAAGTGCCCAAACCATCAACGGTATCAAAATGAAATTTTACATTGTTGATGAAGTATATCTTCCGCCTCTTATCAACAACCGCTTTAATACCGAGTGTTTTTACCAGAATATCTTTTAATGTTTTATCAGGCTGATGCTGGTATAATAAAACATGACTTGATTTGGCGCCAGCAAAATCTTCCCGTTCGTAATGTATTAAGGCATTTTCAATATTGCCTTCACGCAATTTTAAACGACCCACAGCTATGTTGAAGTAGGTATCAATTTGATGATCTTCTCCAATAAACCGTGGGTTTTGCTGCTGTAATAAAATTTCCAATGTAGTAAGATTATTAGCGGAGGCTTTAAATTCTATATTAAGGATTGACATGTAATAAAGATAAGGATGATTAAACTGCCGGAAAATAAAAAGCATATTTATTCTTTTACTATTGCATTTACCATAATAAATTTAGATATTACAGTAAAATAAATGCTATGCTTTCACGGAGAAAATTTATACGCAACGTTGCACTTGGTACAGGCGGACTTTTATTAGGTGCCGATAGTTTTGGAAATTTTGTTGTTGGCAAAAAGCCCAAAGTGATCATTATCGGTGCTGGCTTTGCAGGCCTGGCAGCGGCTTACAAACTTCACCAGCGAAAAATTGACTTTGTTATACTGGAAGCCAGGAACCGCATTGGTGGCCGTGTTTTTAGTCATACAATTGATGAACAGGAAAAACTGGTTGTTGAACTGGGTGGAGAATGGGTTGGTAATTCGCACAAGCGCATGATTGAACTCTGCGATGAATTTAAACTGACACTATTTGATAATTATTTAAACACAAGGCTTATTTATAAAGGAGAATATTTCGACAAAGACAAATGGGGTTTTTCAAAAGAATGGGAAAAGAAATTTGAACAGATGAAGGCCGATTATAAAAAATTAACCGATGCCGGGGCTAAAAAATTGGATAAAATAGATTTTTGGCGTTACCTGGTAAATAATGGTTGCAGTGGCAAAGACCTTGAACTAAAAGAATTGATGGATAGCACTGATTTTGGCGAAGACCTGCGCCATGTTAGTGCCTATGGAGCTATTGGTGAATATGCCGAGAGTGATGATACCAATGAAATGGATAAGAAAATCAGGGGAGGAAACGACCGCCTTGCTTATGCATTAAAAGAGGCAATTGGTGCCGACAAAATAATGCTGCAGCACAAAGTTCAAAAAATTGAACAGGGGGCCAAAGTAAAAGTTACCTGTACAGAAGGCCGTGTTTTTGAAGGAGATTTTATTATTTGCACTATACCAACTTTTAGCGCCAAACAAATAAACTGGCAACCTGCTTTACCGGCAGATACACAGCTTGCAATGAACGAACTGCAATACGCAAGAATAAATAAAAATGCCAGTTTGTACAGCGAACGTTTCTGGAAGGACGAAAGCTTTGACCTGGTTACCGATCAACCTGGCCATTATTTTTATCATGCTACAAAAGACCAGCCATCAAAAAAAGGTGTGCTGATATCTTACGCTATTGGCGATAAAGCACCCGTTATAAAAAATCAAACTGATGCCTGGAAGGCTGATATGATAAACATGAGTCTTAAAACGGCTTTTGGCGATACCAAACAATTTTTAGAAAAGCAACAGGATTATTACTGGGGCGAAGATGAATATTCAAAAGGAGCTTATGCCATGTATGGTGTTGGGCAATGGTTTGGTATTATGCCCATTTTACAAAGGCCTTATTTGCGTACACATTTTGCCGGTGAGCATTTATCAGATGCCTGGCAGGGTTTTATGGAAGGGGCAATAGAAACGGGAGAGGCTGCTGCGGCTCTGATAAAATAAAAAACCGCCCCGCTTAAAGCAGGACGGTTTAAATTTATTTTAAAAATCTTTTACCTCACCAACTTCAACTCATCAATAATATTTTTTGCACCGCCTAATTTATCAATGCACCAAAGTACATAACGTACATCTACATTAATAGTGCGGTTAAGATCTTTATCAAATGCAATCTTGTGGCTTAAGGCTTCGTAGTTGCCATCAAAAGCAAGGCCAATTAAATTACCGTAGCCATCCATTACCGGAGAGCCGGAGTTACCACCAGTGATATCGTTGGTGGTAATAAAACCAACAACCAGGTCGTTGGTACGCTTGTCCATGTATTGGCCAAAATCTCTTTTCTTCAACAGTTCAACCTGTTTTGCGGGCAGGTCAAATTCATAATCGCCGGCAACATATTTTTCAAGTACACCTTTGCTGGTGGTTACATAATCATAAAAGACGCCATCACGGGGCCTGTAACTTTTTACATTGCCATAACTTACCCTCATGCTAAAGTTTGCATCGGGATACATTTTATTAACTGCCGCCGGGTTCATCTCCATAATACCTTTTAAATATAGTCTTCCCAACTCATCATTCTTTGTACGGAAATCGGTAGAAAGACTTGCATATTTGGCGGTATAATTTTTAGTAAATGCACTTGCATAAGCAAAAGCCGGATCTTCCTGCAACGCAGAGGCTGTTGGGTTATCTGCAAATGTTTTCCATTTTGCATCATCCAGCATCATAGTGTTTGCAAACACATCATGTGCCCAGGCTTTAAAAGTGGCTTCATCATTAAGGCTGCCATAAGCTTTTTTAATGCCTTCATAAAAACCAATCGGGTGTTGATTTTTATCTACGTCGTTGTAAAACATCATAGCAGTAGCAGCGAGTATTTTTTCATCACTTGGCAGATCTTCGCCTTCTTTAAATGCATTTCGGGCAGTATTAGCCGCATCAATTGCTTTTGTAAGATCGGCAGCAGGCGTGTTTGTTTTTATTAGTAATGCTTCCAGCGAAATTAACCTGGATGTAGCGCCAGCCAATGGCGAACCAAGGATACCTTCATTTAAATACTGGCGTTGTTTGCTGTAAGGTGTCCATTTGGCATAATTTTTTGCATAATCAGCTATTACATTTTCATACTCAGGTTTTCCTTTTGCCCAGGCATTAAATTTATTTTCGTAAGCCTGTTTCTGGTCATATACTTTATACTTGATCAGTTGCTTAGTTTCGCCATCAAAAAACTTCCAGTAGTTGGCAACACCTGCATAGTTATCGGCCAGCTTTAATTTTACTGCAGGGTCTTTTATCATTTGCTCATGCATCAGTTTTAAACGCACATCACGCAGGCCAACCAATGATGGGTTCTCAATTTCATTTTTCAGTTTAATACCATAGCTGGTTTCGTAACGGGTGGTTCCTCCAGGGTAACCATAAATCATGGCATAATCACCATCTTTAATTCCTTTAATACTAACCGGTAAAAAATATTTTGGTTTCAGGGGAATATTATCTGCGCTGTAAGAAACAGGCTTTCCATCTTTACTGGTGTAAACACGGAAAACAGAAAAATCTCCTGTGTGGCGGGGCCACTCCCAGTTATCGGTATCGCCTCCAAACTTACCTACACTTTCTGGCGGAGTACCTACCAGGCGTATATCTCTGTAAGTTTTGTACACATACATGATGTGTTGGTTGCCTTTAAACATCGGGTAAACTCTTCCGGCCAGTTCATTTTCTTTATCAGCAACTTTATCAGTTATCGCTTTGTAAACATCAACAATTTTTTTAACCCTGTCGGCGTAGCTTAATCCTTTTAACTGGTCTTCTACCTCTTTGGTAACATCTACAATGCGGTCTAAAAACTGCACCGTAAGTGTACTTTTTATTTCCTGTGCTTTATTGTAAGCATAAAAACCATCACGTAAATAATTATGTTCTACCGTACTTGCTCCTGAAATGGCACTATAACCGCAGTGGTGATTTGTAAATATCAAACCCTGGCTGCTCACAATTTCGCCAGTGCATCCGCCACCAAAAATAAGAATGGCATCTTTTAATGAAGACTTGTTGACAGAGTACAATTGCTCCGCTGTAAGTTTCAATCCTTTTTTTACCATGTCTGCATAAACCTGCTGGCCCAGCAACATAGGTAGCCACATGCCTTCATCGGCCTGTGCCTTAAACAGGCTGAGCGAAAGCGCAACCATAATAATAATTTTTTTCATATAGTTTCGTTTTTTTAGAAAGCGAATTTACTCATTATTTACCACTACTCAATATGTCAACTTTGGAGTAGTAATAATTTTGATTATTTTATCAGCGTTGTGAAGTAATTAATTATTTTAAAACAGGTATTATCAATGCTTACGCATCATCATCTCCATCATAGTATCAAAATCCATTTCATTTATATCTTCTCCATAAAAATCTTCAATACAACCATTAATAACAGCCTTTAAATAAAGTTCAGATTGTAAGCCGGTAATTTTATCTTCTACGTTTTTATTTGTAAGGGTATAAATTTTTACATCCTCATCAAGATGTTTTAGTGCAACCACCTCGCTGTATAAGGGATAGTGTGCAATGCTGCTGTAAGCAGGATTAAGGTAAAGCATCTGCAATTGGCTTTGTAAATCTTTAGCCTGGTCTTTTAATAAATCAATATAAATTTCTAAAGTGTTTTTGTCTAAATTAGCAAGGCTATCCTGATGATTGTTTACCCATTGCATTTCTAACCGCAGCAGCTCCATCAGGTTTTTTTGGTTGTATGCCAATGTTACCATCTTCATCATTTCTTCTTTTTCAATTTTTAAAGCTTCGTCTGTAACAGTATCGGGGTGCAGCATTTTTGCAAGCGATAAATAAATGCTACGTAAACTTTTACTTTTTATTGCTTCTTTTCTTTCCTCCATCACTTCTTTATCTATTTGCTTTTTCGTTTTTTTGCGGTCCTTGCTTACTGGCTGTTTATATTCGGCATTTTGCATTTGTTCTTCAATTTGTTGCTGTAGTTTTTCGTAATCTGTATTTTCATCAACATTACTAAAATCCATTTTTACGCCAAATTGCTCGTAAAACATTTCCGATAATTCGTCCATGGCATTAACTTTTTGCTCTTTCACCTCCTCTTCAAAACTTGCCCCAGGCGAGTAATGATTGTACAATTCAATGGCTTTTTCCTCAGGCTCAATCACACTAAAAGCATCATCGAGTAAATTATAAATGGTATAATTTAATTTTTCGTTTTTTACATTGGTTAGCTTCACCATCTTTCTTTTACTGTGTAATAAGTGGGCTAAACTTATTTTTAATTTGCCCAGTTCGCATATTTTAGGGCTTACCTGGCTATGATAAATAATGTTTATTTTTTGCAGGCTGATGGTTGTGCTTTCTATTTTTTGTTGCAGGCTATTTATTTTACCCGTTAGTTTATTAAAAGCCAACTGTTCTTTACTTACTATTTTTTTGGCATTGCTTGCTATTAAACCTGATTTATTATCGGGGGTATTATCTTTTTCAAAAAGATTTTGCTGCATAAAAATAATTTTAGGCCAAAAATATTAAACTTTGCAATTGATAAATGAGAAATTTTATTTTTAATATTTTATCCTTGTTATTTTAATAAATTACCCAACCCTATATTGGTAGCAAGCTCAGTACCTTATAATTTAAAGGAGTTACAAAAGGAAATTATCATATCCACCTGTAACGCTGATTTGAGTATGTGCAGTCAGTTATGTATCATCAGCTTGCTATTATCCAGTCTTTTTCTAAAAAAAATCAACTAAAATAGTTGGCTATTCTGCTTTTTAAATAATTTATATTTGCTTCTTTAACATTTATTACCGCAGATGCCTTTATTTGATATCAAGCTTCCAAAATCTATTGCCAGGGCACTCAATTTACCTATAAGCAACCCAAGAAGCCAGCAAATAAAAGTGCTTAAAAAGCTGTTGAAAAAAGCAAGGTTTACCGAGTTTGGCCAGCGATACCGGTTTGATGATGTATTGATGAGCAATCATCCAGGTAAAAAATTCCAGGAAAACGTTCCCACATTCGATTACAATAAAATTTACGATGCCTGGTGGCATAAAGCCAAAGAAGGTATTCCGGATGTATGCTGGCCGGGCGTTATAAAATATTTTGCACTCAGCAGCGGCACCAGCGATGCTACCAGCAAGTTTATTCCCATTTCCAAAGATTTAATAAAAAGCAATACTGTTACCAGTTTTAACCAATTGCTTAGTTTAACAAAATATGATAATATACCCCGGAGTTCGGTAGGTAAAGGCTGGTTGTTTTTAGGCGGCACTACACAATTACAAAAAGGGCCAACTTATTATGCCGGCGACCTTAGCGGTATTCAACAAAAAAATATTCCTTTCTGGTTTCAGGGTTTGGGGCTATATAAACCCGGTAAAAAAATTGCCAAAGTAAAAGACTGGGCAACCAAACTGGAAGAGGTGGTAAACAATGCACCTAACTGGGATATTGGATTTATTGTAGGTGTACCCGCCTGGCTGCAGTTGTGCATGGAGAAGATCATTGAAAAATATAAGCTGAATAATATCCATGAAATGTGGCCCAACCTGGCGTTTTATGTACATGGCGGCGTGGCGATGGAACCATATAAAAAAGGATTTGACAAATTATTGGGTAAGCCCATTACTTATATTGAAACTTACCTGGCCAGCGAAGGTTTTCTGGCTTATCAAAACAGGCCGGATGCTGCCGGTATGCACCTTGCGCTGAATAATAATGTATTTTTTGAGTTTGTTCCTTTTGATCAGCATAATTTTGATGCTGAGGGCAATATGATTGATGAGCCGGAAGCTTTTATGATTCATGAAATTGAAGAAGATAAAGATTATGCTTTACTTATAAGCACCAACGCCGGTACCTGGCGCTATGCCATTGGCGATACAGTAAGGTTGGTTGATAAGGAAAGAAGTGAGATCATCATAACAGGCCGTACCAGGCATTTTTTAAGTTTGGTTGGCGAGCATTTGAGTGTAGATAACATGAACAAAGCTATTGAAATGGTGAGCGACGATCTTAATATTTCTATTCCGGAATTTACCGTTGCCGGTGTGCCTTACGGCAATTTTTTTGCACACCACTGGTATGTTGCAACCGATGATAAAGCTGATGCCGAAGATTTAAAAACCCGCATTGATGACAAACTAAAGGAGTTAAACGATGACTATGATGTGGAACGCCGCCACGCTTTAAAAGAGATAATGGTTACAGTTTTGCCCGAAAGTACTTTTATGGAATTTATGAAAGCGAAGGGTAAAGTTGGCGGTCAGCATAAATTCTCCAGAGTGTTAAAAGGTAAAATGCTTGAGGATTGGCAGAATTTTTTGAAGGGAGAAAAGATATATTAGAAGTGACCAGCCTTGTAAACATAGAGAATCAAAGACGAATTAAGTTACCGGATATTTATAAAAATTTCTTTGAACACTGTTCTTTTTCAATTCCTCACAATTTAGTAGGCTCAGATTTAATTAATAATCAACCCAATTTAAACGAATGGGCATTTGAAATTCTAGAAGAAAATAATATAGAGAATTTTCTTACAAAAGAGGACTTTGTTTTTATTATGCATCAAGGTTATATTTTCTTTTACTTCAAAGCCGATGGGAATCACGATCCTATTGTATTTGGATATAGTGAACAAGAAAACATGCCTAAAAGCCATGGATTTTTTTCTGATTTTATCAAAGATTTTTATTAGCCCTCCTAATACCTCATCACCGGGCAACCAATGCCTTTATCTTTATTTCCAAATTTATAAATAATACCTGCTGATGTGCTGTGATAATGATCCTGCAGCTTCGGATTGGCTGATTGACTGAATCCATCGAGGTAATCGGAAAATACAAAACGGTAAGACGTTTCAATATTTACAGAGAACCGGTTTGATATGGGATACTCGGCTCCAACACCAACGGGTACAGAAAAAACAGCACGGGGTGTGCCGTGTGCATTGTCAACAGCTAGCCCGGCTAACACATCAGAGCCATCTCCAAAAACTGCCGGGTCCATGCGGTTGTAATCTTTCTTCACTTTAATAAAAGAAACACCTGCACCGGAAAATATATACGGAGCAATGCCCCTATCCTCATAATTCTTACCTAAAATATTCCATACAAGCTGGCCCGAAAATTCTTTCACCGAACTTGTAAAATAAAAATTACGCTGCTTCCTGTACTCAGGTTGGCTATAGCGGCTGTCATCGCCTTTTAAATGTGCAATGCTGATATGGAAACGGGCCGACAGGAAATGGTTGATAGGTTTTTTTGCGAACAAAGAAAATCCGGGCTGTATGGTTCTTAAGGACCCGAACCTTTCGGGAGTAAGGTCGCCTTGGTAAACATAAATGCCAGCATTGAGGCCCACACTCATGTCTTTATAAAACTGGGCATTGCTTTTTAATGAAGATAATAAAAAGACAATGAATACAATGGCTGTTGTTTTCGCTTTCAAACGCTTTGTTTTTTAGGTTAAAGTAACAAAGCAGTGTTGTGGTAATTAAATACTATTACTTTATTAAAGTTTTATAGCATTGATAAGTAGTTTTATATTCATGAAAGCGTTTTTATCTGAACGACGGATAATAAACCGAATTGCCTGTTAAACTGTTAAATGAATCTTAATAAAACAAATGGCGAAGAACGGCCAGTAATAATTCAAATACCCGTTATTAAAAATCCTTTCTTAAATTTAGCACATGGTTGATGCTTTTTTAAAGGGACTGGCAATAAGTTTGCTGCTGATATTTTCTGTGGGGCCTGTAATATTTACTACCATCAAGCAAACCATAAACCATGGCAGGCGTGGCGGTTTCAGTTTTATTGTGGGTGTATGGATAAGCGATCTGATATGGGTTATGCTTAGTAACGGTTTCAGCGAAGCCATAAAAACTTTATTACACTTTAAAATACCAATCGGAATTGGAGGTTGTGCATTTTTGATTGGGATGGGAATTTATTTTGCGTTTATAAAAAAAATTGAACCACGCAAAAAGCAGGAACCCGTAGAAATTGCCGGCGACGTATACACCCCCACCGGAAAAAAGACAAATTACTTTGCCATCATGAGCTCGGGTTTTATTATCAATACGGTTAACCCTGCGGTTATTTCTTTCTGGGTTATCATGGCAGCATCACTTGCATCGGTATATTCTTTTTACGATCGTGTCATCATTTTTGCCACCTGCCTGGGTGTAACCATGATGGCTGATGTGGGGAAAGTGATGGGTGCCGGGTATATCGGCAAAAAATTAAGCGACCGTGTGATACTGATCATTAACCGGGTGTCGGGCGTATTGTATCTTATTTTTGGATTTGCAATATTGGCGGGTATCATTTATACATTGGTAAAACATTAACAGTAAATATTAACAAGGGAGCAGCGTCATTTTTTATTTTGTTGTATGAAACCGATACTGCCAATTCTTCTCTTTATTACCACAACGGCGTTTTCACAATCGGCCGACTTTATTCAGCTTAAAAAAAACAATAAAACATTTGGCGCTTATTATAGCGGAATGAACATTGCATTTACCTCAGAAAGCGGATCCTTTATTGATGCTATGATCAACGGAATTAAGGATGATACTTTATACCTGCAGCAGTTTATTGTGCGTTACCTGCCAACAAATTTTGGAACTTATATTGTTGATACTGTAGGCAGCTATCGATACAAATATCATTACAACCAGATAAACGCTATAGGACGCAAAGAACAAACAAATTTTAATGTATGGGGCAGCGGTGCGGCTTTACTGGGTGGCGGAGCCGTGCTTACTTTAGCCAGTGGTATTATTTATGTGGCCGACCGGAAAAAATTCAGTGCGCCCTTGTTACTTGCATCGGTTGGTTTGGGAACCATTGGTTATTTTATGGCTAGAGGCAGTAAACATGGTAATGCCTATATCATCGGTAAAAAATACAAACTGGTTTATATGAACATGAGTAACAAAAACTGATTTACATTATGCGTCAAGTCTGGCTAAGTAGTATATTGCATTAAAGCCCGCAACCCTTGCGGATAAACCGGTAAGCATGAAAAAAATATGGATGTGGATGAAAAGGATCTTTTTCTGGGTCTTTATTGCACACATTATCTGGTTTTTGATTTTTATTGTACAAAAATTTTCTGTTGCCGATTTTCCGATTGCGAACCTTAAAACAAAAATGCTGATCGTTATTGCTGTTGCATTGGTAGCGGGACTTACTTATTATTTCTGGCTGCGCCATATTGAATTTGTAAAGAAGGCGGCCATTGTTTTGCGGGAGGTTTTTTTTATAGCTTACATCTCTTCTACTTTGTATTTATTACTCGGCACTATATTTAACCCAATCATAACCTTAACACAGGTTGGCAGCATATTGCAGGGCCACGGCCTAAGCAGGGATTATGTGAGTTATGATGATATGGGCGCTAATATAAAGCTGGCTGTAATTGGAAGCGAAGACCAGCAATTCCCCGACCATGATGGCTTTGATATTAAAGCTATAAAACTGGCAATGAAGTATAACAAGCGGCATCCAAATAAAGTAAGAGGCGCCAGCACTATCAGCCAGCAGGTTGCAAAAAATGTTTTTCTGTGGCAGAGTGGCGGATTTATAAGAAAAGGAATTGAAGTATTTTTTACTTTCTCCATTGAGGGTATCTGGACCAAACGAACCATACTGGAACGGTATTTAAATATTGCCGAAATGGGGTCGGGTATTTTTGGTGTGCAGGCTGCGGCAAAAAAATATTTTAATAAAGATGCTAAAAATTTAACGGCTACAGAAGCGGCACAAATAGCCGCCTGCCTGCCCAACCCAAAACGATACACGGTAAAGCCATTGAGTGGATATGTTGCCGGACGGTCTGGTAATATTATGCGGCAAATGGGTAACCTGGCGGGAGATCCGGATGTGCAGGAATTTCTAAAATGATTCTATTGTAATTTATCTACGGCTGTAATTGCTTTCTGCAATCTTTCTTCATAACCTCCATTAATATCAACCCATGGCACATTTTGATTAACGAGGATGTCTTTATAATAACAATATAATTTCTTGCGGCTCAGCAAGTCGGGATATTCTCTTAAATCATCTTTAATCCATGGTAAGTCTATATTACAAAACAGGTACAAATCGTATTTTCTTTCTGCAATGCGGTTCAGTATCCAGTGATGGCATTTTTCAAAAACAAATTCGCACCACACTTTCATAACGTACATGTCCGTGTCAATGAATACAGGTTTGTTGTTTGTTGTTTGTTGTTTGTTGTTTCTCAATTCCCAGTTCCTAATTCCCAATTCCTCTGCTGCTACTTGTCCCTTGGCAATGTCCAGCAAATTTTCATAAGTATAAGCAGTTCCATTTTTTAAAAGGTACTCCCTGGCATACTCTTCAACCCAAGACGTATTATAATGTGCCGCAAGCTGCTTACACAAGGTACTTTTGCCTGTTGATTCGGGGCCTATGATGACAATCTTTTTCATTTAATTTTCTCGTAAAGAAGTCAGGTTTTTAAAACTTCACTTCTTTGTATTCCACATGGGGTTGGTTTTTAAAACTTTTTTATGCACGGGGCAATCTGCATCATGTGCACCGGGGATGTAACCAGTACTCATAATAAATTCGTTCACAATTTCGCCACCCGTAAATTTAAAAGTTTTTTTAAAAAGTCTTGTCCACTCTTCTTTATTTTTTGGGTGATGATATGCAAGCCAGTTTTTAAAAGAGCCAAATTCTTTTTGCAGAGCCAGTATTTTTTTTGCATTTTCGATGGCTGCATTTATTTTAAGCCGGTTGCGGATAATGCCGGCATCATTCATCAGCCTTTCAAAATCTTTCTCTTTATAAGCGGCTATTTTTTTTATGCTGAAATTGTGATAAGCTTTTCTAAAAGTTTCCTGTTTGTTCAGGATGGTGGTCCAGCTAAGGCCAGCCTGGTTAATCTCCAGTATCAGCCTGCAGAATAATTCATTATCATCATCAATAGGAAAACCATATTGGGTATCGTGATAAAATTTATGAACAGATTGTTCGCCTGGTTTTAGCGAACCGATAAATTTACAATAGCTCATGCTTTGTTTGTTTTGCTTTTTTCATCCATTCAAATAATCCAAATACCGCCATCACCAATAATACCACATAATAAACACTAGTAAACACATAATGTTTTACAAAGTATAATGGTATTGATGCAATGTTTGTTGCAATCCACCAATACCAGCTTTCCACTTTCTTTTTTGTCATAAGCCACATGCCTGTAAATGCCGTTGCAGATGCAAAGGCATCGGCCCAGGGAATTACGCCATCAAAAAAAGCAGTTTTAAAATAAGTAAGTGCTGCAAAAATGCTGATGTAAAAAAAAGAGAAGAATGCGATCTGCAGCAACCAGTCTTTTTTATTGGAGTAGGTAATATGTAATGCAATTTCTTTTCGCTGGTCTTTCCTGGTCCACATGTACCATCCCGAAATGCTCATGATGGTATAGTATAAATTTACAGTAGCTTCTCCAAGAAGGTGCCCGTCAAAACTTATATAAATATAGATGATGGTATTGATCAATCCCACAGGGTAAACCAAAATATTCTCTGCACGGGAGTACCATACACTGGCTATACCAGCGAACACGGCAATATACTCAAACCACCGGGTGTGCTGCATATCTGCAATAAACTGCTGGTAAATTTCTGGTAAGCTCACCTGGTTAAGTCGGTTGTTTTATTATTGCGATAAAATCTGAAAGGCCGAAGATAACGGATTCCTTTCTGGGTTTGAAACCTTGTGCCTACCTGTGTCCATTTATCGTTTTTATCATACCGCCAAACAATAAAATGCAAATGGGGAAAATAGGTATAACCGCTTCGGCCACTAAGACCAATTACCTGTCCCTGCTTTACAAAATCTCCTACGGTAACAAAAATTGAATCATGCTTTAAATGCCAGTAGCCCGATCTGGTGCTGTCTTCATGCTGAATAACAATATAATTTCCATCGGGCCGGTACTTAATACTTGTACCACCCCTGCTGCCATCTTTTTTTATACGTACAACCACACCATCCCTTACGGCACAAACTTTTGTTCCTTTCTCCATTTTAAAATCGAGTGCCGCCCGGTGCATATGGGTGTAGTGGCTAAAATAACCCTGCACCAATAAATGAGTTTTATTTTCCTGGTAAGGTAAATGATATACAAAACTACTGTCGTCTTTTATTTTTCCTTTTTGCAACAATTTAAGTTGATGCCGCATGGGATTATTACTTACCGAGCAGCCAATTAAAAATGACAGTAGCAGTAAAAAAACTGTATATATAGCTGTAATTTTTTTCATCTGTTTAAACACAACAAATATAAAACTACAATGGTTTACCTGTTGCATTTAGTAATTTGATAATAATGGCAGGCCAAAGCCGGTATATGGGTTATTTATTTTACCAGCTCATTTGCTATCTTTACCTTGAGTGCTCTGCAATCGTTTCGCTTTAGCGTAATGATGTACTGCTTACCGTCATTCCATTTATTACCCTTTTAGCCTCTCGCCATATGGCAAAATATCTAAAAATCTAATATCCGTTTATATGAAAAAAGTTGTCATATTTATAAGATCGTTGTTTTTAACCAGGGGCTATAATATAAAGCGATCCATCTGTTACCTGTTGCTGCTTGCTTTGAGCATAAATGCTTTTGCACAGGAGTCCGATCTTTTTCGTAAGGCCGGACATAAGAGCGAATTGAAAACGATCTCCGTTTCGCCGGATAACAAATATTTTATTTCAGTAGAAAATGATACACTTGCCATTCTCTGGGATATTGCAGCAGGGCAACAGCTCAGAACAATTAAAAATGTAGAAGCTGCCAGTTTTAAAGACAATATTTCCATTTACCTGGCCATGAATGATAAGACCTTTAAAGTGATAGACCTGTCTGGACAAACGATTAAAACATATGCATCAAGAGGGGCAAAATATAATTTTGTAAATAAGTATAACTATGGCCGCATACCCAGGATGTTTTATCCCGAAAAAGGGCTCTATATTTTCGGGGACGATGTTTTTGATTTTGAAAAAGGATATATAAAGCGGTTGTCTGTACCAACAACCGGCTATGGAGAAGGCCGTGATTTTTCGCCGGTAACCAACCTGCTGGCAGTAGCTGATAAAAAGAGCGGCAAAATATCTTTTATCAATATAGAAACCGGACAGCTGGTGAACACCGTGCAAACAGATAATTTAAAAGAGGAGAATATGAAGCTTGGTTTTTCGCCCAATGGCGAAAAGCTGCTGCTTACAAAGCCCTCTGCATTTTTGCTGATAGATGTACCTTCCGCTAAAATACAACGCACCATAAAAAACACTAAAGGCGATGGAGAGGTTGGCGCTTTTGCTCCGGATGGTGAAACGCTGGCATTGGTTGTAAAAGATTATAACAAATATATTGGTCAGATAACTATGATGGATATAAAATCGGGTTCAGTACTTTTTGAACGCCAGCTTAAGGATATGGGATTTTTTGTAAATATGCAGTTTTCTCCCGATGGAAAAAATATAGGATTTTGGTTTCATGGGCTTACAGATGACAAACAAACAGTGGTTCTTTTGGATACAAGAAAAGGAACCATCAACTGGCAGTACAACTGGTTTTATAAACCCGGCGAATTTTCATCTGCTGTTTACGGAAGCAATATCGCATTCTCTCCCGATGGGCAGAAAATGGTATTTGGCAATATGAAAAAACTCTGGCTTATGGGCACCAACTCTGGCGTGGCCGAAAAAACGTTTTCAGAAGTTTCGCAGGGTGCTGTAAGCGGCATATACTTTATAGATGATAACAGCCGAATGGTTAGCTCTACCAGGGAGCAAGTTTTTATATGGAACCTGCAAACCGGCGAAATGGGAAGATCGGTTTTTGTAAAAGAAAAAACTTTTGAAGACCGTGAAGATAAATATGCCCCTTCATTTGATGGTAAAAAAATTTTCGTGTTAAAAGAAGATAACTTAATAGAACTTGATAGTACAGGAAAAATGGCTTTTCAATATACCGGAGCTAAAAAACTGGAATACCGAAATAATCTGGCAGTTTCTTACGATGGACAATATGTGATGAATCAGGGAAGTCCGCCAACAGGGTTCTGTACTTCAAAAGAAAAAGCTTATACCGTGGAAGTGTTTAATACCCAAACACACAAACTTATTTATACCAATAATTGCGTTGATGGTTTTGTAACATTTGCTAAAACACAAAACATGTTGCTTATAAAAGAGCGGTCAAATGAAGGGTTGCTTAAGTTTTATGAACTGCCATCAGGAAAATTATTATACGAGATAAAAGCGCCGAAAACTTCAACCTACTATCAAAAACCCGTCTTTTCACAAAACGACCGCTACCTTACCATGACAGGGTCAGACAATTCATCGGGCTACACAGAGGAGATATTAATAGATCTTAAAACTAAAAGTGTAAAAATCATTCCTGTAACAATTGAAGCAGCCATTGATAAAAGAAATGATAAATATGCTATGATAACGCCCAAAGTATTTGCCGGCGGCGACAAATACATTGTTTACCAAGGGTGGCGAACAAACAACATATTGTTTTATGATATTGAGCAGGGAAAGTTTGATGAACAATTGACGTTTAATAATCCTGCTGGTATCACCATGTTTTCTGCAATCAATATTTCGCCAAACGGTAAATTCCTTTTGCTTGGTACTTTTGACGGCAGTATTTTGATTTGGGATATTGAGCATAAAAAATTGCAGGGAACATTATACCCGGATGCAGCCAAAGGAAATTGGGCAGTCATCAACCCGCAGGGCCAGTTTGATGCCAATGCGGGTGCACAAAATGATATGTTTCATGTATCGGGTAATGCGGTGGTGCCCTTAAATTCAATGTTTGAAAAATTTTATACGCCCCGTTTATTTCCACGTATCCTGGCGGGTGAAAATTTTGCTGCAGTAGAAATAGATATAAAGAAACTGAAAAAAGCACCAACGGTAAAAATGCAGTTTAAAGAAAATACACGTAACCTCGATGTGACCGACGATGATGTACAAACTATTGAAACAAAGATAAGCAGCGCATCTGTAGCCATAACAGCCGAATGCCCGCAGGATGCTGTTACCGAAATACGATTATACCAGAATGGAAAACTGATAGAGACTACCCGCAACTTATCAGTAGAAGATGAAAAGCAGGGAGATAAAACCTTGACAAAAACTTTCGTGGTAAATCTGGTAGAAGGGGTTAATCGTTTTAGAACAATTGCTTTTAACACAGAAAGAACAGAGAGCCGGCCGTTGGAGATAAATGTAGTTTTTAAACGGGAGAAAACCAGCGAAATAGTAATCAGCATTCCAGTGGTTCAACTGCATGTTGTAATAGTTGGTATTAATATTTATAAAAACACAAAATATAACCTCAACTATGCTATGGATGATGCCGAAGCATTTAAGCTGGCCTTGGAGAACGGTGCAAAAAGTATCTTTGGTAAAGTAAATACTCATTTTATTAAAGATGCAGAAGCCACTAAAGCAGGCATTGTAGCTGCGCTGGAAAAAGTAAAAGACCAGGCCGGTGCTGAAGATGTGTTTGTATTTTATTTTGCCGGTCATGGTGTGGTTAATGATAAAAAAGAATTTTACCTGGTACCTGCAGATGTGGTACAACTTTATGGAAACGATGATGCGCTTGCACAAAAAGGATTAAGCGCAGCCCGCCTGCAACAATTCTCCAAAGACATTAAAGCACAGAAACAATTATATATACTGGATGCCTGCCAGAGTGCCGGGGCCTTAGATGATATTGTTGCTGCACGAGGCGCTGTCGAAGAAAAGGCAATTGCGCAATTGGCCCGGTCAACCGGTACACATTGGTTAACAGCATCAGGCAGCAGTCAGTTTGCTTCTGAGTTTTCGCAATTAGGGCATGGTGCTTTTACGTATTGTTTGCTGGAGGCTTTAAAAGGCGGCGCTGATAATGGTGATAAAAAGATCAGCATTAAAGAACTGGATACGTACCTGCAACTTAAGGTGCCGGAAATAACGGAAAAATATAAAGGCACGGCACAATACCCGGCCAGTTATGGTTATGGGAATGATTTTCCTATAATCATTATCAAATAGAAAGACGCAATTGCATTCTTTTCAGAACCATTTTATATTGTTGGTATTAGGCAAAATAAAAAGCACTTCAGATTTGAAGTGCTTTTTTAAAAAACTATTTAACTAAAAAACTATTCTGCTTCCGCCACCACTTCTTTCACTTCCGGTATCATGCGCTTCATCATACCTTCAATACCGGCTTTTAAAGTTATCATGCTGCTTGGGCAACCACTGCAACTTCCCTGCATCATTAAATTAACTCTACCGTCTTCATAACTTTTAAACTGTATAGCGCCACCATCCATTTCCACGGCTGGCTTTACATAATTTTCTAAAAGTTCTTTAATGCGTTTTACCACGTCATCATCATCAGCGCTGACAACATTACTACTTTCGCTTTTCATTGCTGCCACCTCATCATCATTAACCACGGCTTTACCTTCTTCAAGATATTCTTTTAAAAATTGCTTGATAGAAGGAATAACATCCTGCCAATCTTCGGTATCAGTTGTTTTTGTAAGTGTAATAAAATTGCTGGCAATAAAAACCGCTTTAATGAAAGGGAAGGTAAATAATTCCTGCGCCAGTGGCGATGGTTTTGCACTAGCCTCGTCTGCAAAGTCAATACTCTTGCCCGGGTATAAAAGTTTGTTTGCTACAAACTTCATCGTTTCCGGGTTGGGTGTCATTTCGGTATAAATACTTATTACCGGGTTTCCTGTCTTTATCATAACTAAATATTAATATGCAAATATAATAAATGCCCAAACCGAAAGTTTACGAAAAAGGAAACAAAGCCCGTAAAATGATGTTAATAGGGGTTTACTAAGCACTTAAATAACCTTTCCCGATTTTTTCTCTCACTAATTTTTCTTTTTCTTTCAAGGCCTTTTCAGCGTCTGGAAATGTTTTTAATTGCACTTGTCCTTTTGTGCCTACACGGCCATATCGAACAATTAACTTATTATCCTGAACAGCAGCTTCCCAAAATTTATTACTGCTGCTATCTACAAAAACATATCTTTCAAATTTTTTATTTTCAAAGCCAGGTAGAATCTGACCAGCGACATTCGAGTAAGGTTCAATAGTTTCAGCTTCGGCAGGAGTTTGATTTTCTTCCAATAAAACGGGAGGCTCTTCTTCAAAAATTTCCTGCTGAGGCACTTCCTTAATCCGTTTTATAATCTGTTCCATTATTTTTTCGGGCTGCTGCAACCAATCCTTGGCAAAAACATGCATGGTTCGCCAGCCAAAAGCCTGCAAAATGGCTGGCCGCTGGTAATACTGTTCGGTTAAATTGCTATTGCTGTAATGCTTATCATCATCCAGCAAAATACCAAGACTGTATTCTTCATCCGAAGCATGAAGTTTAATTGCCAATGAGCATTTAAAATCCGACTGACCAATCTGCTCTGCCACTTCGTAACCTAGTTTTTGCAATAGCTGTTTTATTTCCTGCTGCACAATATTATTACTTACTGTTGCCGAAGCTATATTTTTATGTACTACCAGGCTATCTAAAATTGTCCGGGCTATTTGCATATTGCCGCAGCTTACGTTTTCGGCATATTGTAAAAAACGGCGGAAATAGTTAGCGCCTTCATTATACTCGTTGGTAATATTGGCGTACTTAATACTGCTTACAATGGCCATGTGTTTTTTTGCACGGCTAAAAATTACATTTAATCTTTTTTCTCCGCCTTTTTTATTAATGGGGCCGAAGTTCATCAGCATTTTTTTTCTTGCATCAAAACCATAGCAAACGCTCATGATAATTATATCTCTTTCATCGCCTTGTATATTCTCCAGGTTTTTAACGATAAGGCCGATAAACTGATCGTCTTCTGTTCTGTTGTATGCTTCTTCCAACAAGTGTTCAAACTCTTTATCGGTTTGCGCTAAAGCAGTTAATGCATCTTCAATGGTATGTTGCTGCTCCTGGCTGAAAGCCACAATACCAATACTTTCTTTTACTTTTCTTTTTAAAAGATCTCTCACCAGGTGGGCAATATAATTCGCTTCATCCTGGTTGTTTCTTTTTTCATAAATACTGTTGGGATGAAAATGAAAACTGATACTTCTATCATAAAGACATGATGAAAAATTTGCAGCATCTTCCGGCTTTGTTATTTCAATATTCTGTTTAGCAGAATGATGAATCGTTTTATCAGGAATGGTTAATAAGGCTGCATCGTAAAATGCATGATTGCTATAACTGATAAGTGTTTCGTAATGACTGCGGTAATGCCAGCTTAGCATGGTACTGCTTAATTTTCTGGAACCCTGTACCAGCAAACTATCCGCATCGGCACTTAATAATTCATCGGCACCCTCATCGTTAAAACTTTCCAGGTCATCGGGGTCGCCGGCTTTGACCGTGAAAAAATTTGTGGGTGGCATTTGTTTATCATCCCCTACAATAATGGTTTGCTGACTGCGATACAATGAAGGAATACCCTCTTCCAAAGTTATCTGGCTGGCTTCATCAAAAATCACTACATCAAAATAATGGGTATCAAGTGGCAGGCTGTCACTCACACTTAGCGGACTCATCAGCCAGATGGGCTTTATATCTTTTAAAACAAGTCCGCTTTCTTTTTCACTTAATTCACGAATACTTTTATAGCGCATACTTTTGCCAAATTCATTTTCCAGAATCTTCCGGCCTTCGTTGTAATTTTTTTTGAATTGCTTTTGTTCTGCATTTAACTGGCTAAGGGCTGTGTTGCTTAATTCAATATGCTCGATAAATTGCTGACGAATTTTACTCCGTATCTGCTCTGCATTTAATTTCAATAATTGTTTGTAACAGGTTTGAATTTGCTGTACTGCTTTTTCAACAGCAATTACATCGGTTGCAGCAAATTTTTTGTTTTGCTGATATATTTGTTGCAATGTTTTTTGTGCTATTGTTGCCTGCGCCTGCAGCGGCGTAAGCGGAATATCCCGCAGTGCATTTTTTACATTTGCCGGCATTGCAGCAAAAGCTCTTAACGCCGGTAACAGATCCTGCAGGCCATTAGCATTCATAGCAATGCTATCCAGTTCGTCCTTTATATCGGCTACCGTACTATCGCTATAATTATAAAGGCATTGCTGCAGTTTTAGTTCAAGCTGGTGAATGGTATTATTTAGTTTATACAACCTCAGCACAATATTGTTTGCATCGGGATGTGCCAGCAGGTAATCGATTTCTTTATCGCCACGTTTTTTTCGCAAGGCTTCAACGCCTATGTAAGCAATGTCTATATTATCCAGGCGATACAGTTGCTGCAATTCATTTTTATCGGCAGATACGGCATTGGCAGCAGCATATTCACTCTGCAGCAATTCTAAAATATTACTGACAGATGGTTTTACCTGGTGCTGGCTAAAATCATAACTCTCCTGTAATTGTTTTTTTAGTTTTTTCCAGGAGCCATTAAAAAACCTGAAGAAAGATTTTTCGTATTTAGCTGCAATTTCCGTAGCCGTTACAACATCCTGCTCAGTTAATTTATGTTTCCAGTTGCCATTTACCTTTTGTGCCTGCTGGTATTTTTGTTCTAACTGTTTATGTTGTTTTATTTTTTTATCAAAATCTTTCCCTGCTTTATTGCTGTTATCAACCAATTGCAGGTTATCATGTGCTGCCAACGGTTCCAGCAGTACTGCGTCCTGTATCAGGTTTTTTACCTGTTCCAGCATCGTGCAATGCTCGGGCGAAATGCTGGCAGCAGTAATAGCCGTTGCTATTTCAGCAAATAAATTTTTAGCATTTTGAATAAGGCTGTCTAATAAATTCAGCGGATTATCTGCTTGCAAAACAGCATCATTTAATTTACTCAACGGATGTTCAGCAAAAGATGCATCGACGCCACTTTCTTCCAAAGCATCGCTTAACTGTGTAATTGTTTCACCAAACAATATCCAGTCTTGGTAAGTTGGTAATAATTCCTGTTGTTTGGGTTGCAATGGAATAATATTTCGCTTTAACTCAATTATTTTATCAATGAGTTTTCGAATGGGAAGGCCTGCATTTTCGGGTTGAGATGTATTGGTGAAATGAAACTGATCAAGCAATTGCAATTGCTCATTCATTCGTTGCAGTAAATTATTTCGCTGTATCTGGATGGCGTTTATATCCATCCTGTTCTTACTGAAATCTTCATAAGTAGCTTTCAGGTTTTTGATAAATTCTCTTTTATCGCCCTGGCTGTCGTGAATGTAACAGCACAATTCATCCAGCCCGTTTTGTTTTAAGCGATGATAAACCACATCCAGTGCCGCACGTTTTTCGCAAACAAATAATATGCTTTTGCCCCTTGCTACAAAATCGGCAATAAGGTTGGTAATGGTTTGGCTTTTCCCTGTCCCGGGAGGCCCTTGTATAATGTAACTCTCTCCTGTTCTGCTTTTAAGAATAGCCTGTGTTTGCGTAGGATCGGCAGTAATTACATGATTCCAGTCATCAGGCTTATTTAAATTGAATGCCTGCTCTTTAAGTTCTTTGGGTTTATTGCTGAACAAAGATTCAAAAACGGGGTGTTGTACATTGTTATCAATTACATGATTGTAGTCACGTACGAGGCTCATTTTTTTATAGTTGAAATTGCCCAATACAATATTACATACATCGAAATCCCAACTGTACGGATTGCTCTCACTCTCCACCATTTCATATAATTCTCTTTCCTTTACGCCGGTTCCGGTAAGCTGGTTTGATGCTAAATAAATATCCTCGTTTACTAAAAATTCTAAATAGGTTGCCCTGGGTTCAATGCGTTGTTTAAAAATTTCTAACCCCAGAGGTTTGTAATGTTCAGTTTCATAACTATAGGAAATATTTTTATAACTATCCAACTGATTGCCACCTTTTCTTAATCTTTTTTTATAATTGCTTACCGTTTGTTTGGCAACGCTGTGTACCAGTTTAATTTTTGGTTTATCAACATAATGCAATTGAATGCCCTGGTTGGCTTCGTCAATTTGTGCTTTAAGCAGGCTGTAAAATTGTGTAAGCGACATATCATCCAGGTCAACAAAATCCGGAAGTTTTATGCCATACAATTCCCGCAGTTGATTTGCCAGCACAGGATTTACTTCTGCGGAATTATCCAGCACTTTCATACTGTAATGATCTTCTTTCAGCCGCTTAGTCCTTTTTAATTCAACCGGTATCAGCAGCAACGGGCTTTGAATTCTTTCTGCAGCATCTTCTTTTAAATTATGCCAGTTTAAAAAAGTGATCACCAGTTTTAACTGGCTAAAACCAAATTCCTGCACATCACGTTGGCTCTCTAACCGTATCTTATCCAGCGCTGATGGTAAATAAGCATGATCTTCAAACCGCAGGTACTTATTTAAAACAATTTCTTTTTGGCCAATAATTTTTGATGACACATCGGTATTCCATGTAAACAACAATTCGGGACGAATACTTTGATAATGTAACACCATGGGCACGCTGCTTACCGTAAGATTTACAAAGCGCATGTTTGGTTTGTAATATAAAAGACGGTTGCGGCGGCTGGTATCAAATAAGCGGTTTCGCAGTTTGTTTAAAATAAAATGACTGCGTTCTTTCAATTCTTTATTTACCCAACCAGCAACTTCACTAAGGTCTGTTTGCTTTTCTGGATCGTAATCGCGGTAGTGTTGTAACCGGTGAATAACATCGTAAAGAGCTGAGGTACGCCTGTGCCTGTCAAGCTCGGTCATTTCTGTAATAAGCGTGCTGATGGTTGGGTGAATACGCTGGTTAAACTGTACGGGATTGCTGCGGTATTTTGCAAAATATTTCACATCATCTTCTTCATACAGATCAAGCCCCAGCGCCATGCTGCCCAACACCAGGCCCAGGCAAAAAATATCTGTTTGGGCATCGTGATGGCCGAGCGTAGTTTCAAAACAATTATAGCCTTTTATAAAAGCAGGGGACTGTAAAGTTTCATTGCTGTTAAAATGTACATCCAGGTTTTCAACATGGTAGGAGCCTTCATCAACATCGGCTTCCATCTTTGTTTTACCTATGATGTCAAAATCTTTTGATCTGAATGCCTTAAATAATTCCTCCAGTCTGGTTTTGGAACTGGAAGCTGCATGCGCAAAGCTTTCATCAATATCCAACCGGTTATCTGTAATAAATAAAGCGTCTTCTTTTTGAAATGGTGCTACCAAACTGGCTTCATGAAAACTCAACACTTCTTCTAATAACGGCATAACAAAAGCAATTACATCATCGGTAGCGTAAGTGCCCTGGTCAAAAGCTGTTTCTAAAAACCTGTGAAAATATATTTTTTGTGTTTCCATATTTAATCATTCTTTTTAAAGCCTATTCTTTCTCTCGATTCCCAAATTTCTTTGGTTGTTTTTTCCTCCACTTTTTTATCTAACAAATTTTCTAATGCATCATAAATTTGTGATAACTGCCCATCTACACCATCTTGCCGATCCATAATAATTTTAACTTGCTCTGCCAATTCTTTATAATTTAAAGCAAATTGCCGCAATGCAATAAAAGCCCTTACTATGGCGATGTTCATTTGCCTGGCTTTGGTGCTTTTTAAAATACTGGCAAGCATGGTAACACCATGTTCGGTAAATGTATAGGGTAGCGCCGATTTAGGACGTTTAATTGTTGATGTCATCACAATTTGTGATGGCATCCCGTCCCATTCATTTTTTGTAAGCCTGAACATAAAATCTAACGGGAAACTTTCTATATTTCTTTTAATAGCCTGATTCAATACACGAGTTTCTACCTCATACAATACTGCCAAATCAAAATCAAGCATTACTTTTTGTGCTCTTATTTCGTAAATTTTATTTTCTATTGCCAATGCTTTTATTATCGTTTTATTTTGGTATAACCATGTTGAACGAAAATTTATTTATTAGTATTGTTTTTACATGCGCTGCTTGCTCTGATAATAATTATTTATAAATCTGTTCGCCTTCATTTTCTTTCACTTCGTAATAAGCTGCAAGCATCTTTTCTTTGTATTGCTGCATCTTTTTGTCGCTGAATTTCATTTCTTTTTTTAAGATGGCAACGTAGGTATCTTTCAGTTGCGCATCTTCTGCAAATTGAACGGCCCAGCCAGCCGGTATTTCTTCCAGCGTTGGGTCTATCAAAACAAAATCGAGTAATACATAAGCCAGGTAATCTTTTATACTTATGTGAAGTGTACTCAACAATTCAATTGTTTTTTCATCCAGTACAGCTTTGGCATCAAGTGCAAAATCGGTAAAGTATTGTTTGGCCTGGCTGATGACCATGGTGCTTTGGAACCATTTTGGTTTTAAAAACAATTGCAAAAATTGACAGGTAAGGCCAGCGAGTTCTTTTTGTTTAAAAATATCCAGTTGATCAAGATTGCTGTGCCCTTCAATCATTTTTATAATTTCCGGTTCGGCAAGTTCCTGTTTTTGATGCCAGAGTTCGATGGCTCTTGCCCGTATAAAATTTTCGGGATGAGAAATACCTATAGTTTTTAAATCATTTTCTGTAGCAAAAATTTCATCGGCTTGTTTTAAATAACTTGCTGCATTTAATTTATCAAGACCGGTAGATGCCTTAACCAGCGAAGTAATTACCGGTGCTGTTGTACCTGTTACTTTATAAGCTCCACGATCGCAAAAAATTTCGGTGTACAAACGAAACAGCCTGGCAGTTTCGTAATAAGACGCTTCGCTGCTTTGATTGTTTGCAATGGCTGTAATAATTCTGTCGGCAACTTCCAGGTCGCCATCCAGCATGCAATATAGTTTGATATGCGTTAACTCATGTGCAAGCACAGCCAGCAACTCTTCCTCATCCAGCAGCTTGGTAATTGGCCCGCTAAAAACGATATGAGCTTCACCATTCAGATAAACAATGGTTGCATTTAACTCATCGGTGTATTGTGCCTGGTAAACAGTAACCGGCAGGTTTTGTAATTCAAGTTTTTCTTTGGCAATGGTTAATTTATCATAAATAAAATTATCAACGGCGGGATCAAACTTGTAAGTATTCTTTAGTAATTCAGATTTGAATTGCTTTAACTGGCCCTCCTTATTTTTTTCTACAGTAAAATAATCCCAGGTTTTAGGTTGAGATTTGAAATGTTCTCTAACTTTTTGGTGGTAGGGCAGTGACTGGAGCATCAGGAATTATTAATTAAACTCTAAAATATGAAAAACTATCGTACAGAAACGTAAAGGCTGTTATTACAAATAATTTCGGCTTTCGAAAATGAAACGAAGACCTGTAACCTGTAAAACGCTCATTAACAGAATATACTGCATGTCTTTATTTTATTTTGTAGATTTGGTAACCGTCAAAACAGTATTTATGAAATATACTTTCGTTCTATCCATTATGCTTTTTTTTGCTTGTAAAACAATCGCACAACAGCGACTGGTAATACGCAGTTACAAAAAAACGTCCGCCAAAGTGAAGAAAGGAAAATATAAAATGAAACAGTTTACAGGGCGTTGGCAGGAAACCGAAAAAACCCATAGTAAAACAAAAGAGACAGTTGCTATTACAGATACATTTTATATACGTTTTTATGAGAATGGTACTGCAGATACCAAACAAGGCAATTCTGTTGTGATTACGGGTACAACAGAACTTTTTGTTGATGATTATATCACAACATCAGCTAATGATTTTAAAATTATATCCGTTACACCCAATATTATTGTACTTGATGACCTCGGTGGATTCCAACATCGTTTTAATAAGACAGATCTTTTTGCTTATGAAGTGAAACAAGACCCGCCCAAGCCTGTTACTGATAGGGCAACAGCAATCATCGACCTTTCGGGGGCATCACTGATCAAAAATTGGTTTGCATATAAACGGGAGGCAATCCCTGGTTTTATAAAACCCGAAACCTTTATGATCACCAAATTGAACATCAAGGAAAAGCAGGGTGAAAATTATTTTGCAGGAGAGATTGAATTTGCACAGTATGGCAAAGCCTTAGTTCAAACCTGTACGTTGGTTTTTACCAACAATATGGTAACTATTTCTGCTGCAGCAAATACCTGGCATTTAGAAATATTTAAGGCCGACGGGAAAGAAATGATCTTAGGTAATAAAGATGGACTAGTTTATTATTTTCAAAATGGCAATTAATCATCTGCAGGGTCAATAATCCTGAGTTTGGCATAATTCAGCATGATCTTTTTTTCGCCATTCAAATCAAAATTTACTGTGGCAATGGGATTGTGTGCAGCGCCTTCCATCTTCATTACTTCGCCAAAACCAAATTTCATGTGTTCTACTTTATTGCCTGGCTGCAGGTTGCTGGTATCGCTTGCTTCAAAATTTTCAGAAGGGATATGTTCTACCGCTTTATTGGTTGCAGGTTTAATTGTAAAGATTTCTGTTTGTTTTTTTGCTGGAGGTGCCCCGTATTGTTTTTCGGCCCGTTGAGTTGCATTAAAGCCGCCGTTGCCAAAATTACGCTGCATGCGTTCTCTGGCTCCGCCCTGGTTCCAGCCATTGCCGCTGGTGGCACCACCGGCATAACTTTTATCTACATAGTTTTCCGAAATTTCTTCCAGAAAACGGCTGGGGTCATTTTGTTGTAATTGTCCAAAGCGGTAACGGGCATTAGCATAACTTAGCCACAACCTGTTTTTTGCACGGGTGATGGCCACATAAAATAAACGGCGTTCTTCTTCCAATTCTTCACGGGTATTTATTGACATTGCATTAGGAAAAAGAGTTTCTTCCAGTCCGCCTACAAACACCACCGGAAATTCCAGTCCTTTTGCCGCATGTATCGTCATCAGCTTTACCACATCCTGGTTTTCTTTATCATCGCCATCTGCATCAGTTAATAAAACAATTTGTTGCAAATAAGCACCCAAACTCTTATCTCCCACTTCGCCATCTTCTTCATTCATGGGGGTTTCGGTAAACTCTTTAATCGAGTTCAATAATTCCTGCACGTTTTCGTAACGTGCCAAACCTTCGGTTGTTTTATCGTTAAATAATTCTTTAACGATGTTGGTGCTTTTGCCAACTATTATTGCCAGGTCGTACGCATTTTTCTTTTGCAGTTCACTCTGAAACATTTTAATCATCGTAACAAAGTTGTCGATGCTTTCGAGTGTACCACTTTTATAACCGTACATGGATGCGTTACACATTATATCCCATAGGGTGAGGTTATTTTCATTGGCAAATAAAACTGCTTTATCAAGCGTAGTTTTACCAATACCCCTGGCGGGGAAATTTATGATGCGCTTTAGCGCTTCTTCATCACGTGGGTTTACAACCAAACGCAGGTAAGCAATAAAATCTTTTACTTCCTTACGCTGATAAAAACTCATACCGCCATAAATTCGGTAGGCAATGCCCATGCGGCGTAACGACTCCTCAAAACTGCGGCTTTGTGCATTGGTGCGGTACAGGATGGCAAAATCTTTATTGTAATAATGATTGCGGAGTTTTTGTTCCTGTATGGTATCGGCCACCATTTTCCCTTCGTCATTATCCGTCATGGTACGCACGACGTTTATTTTTTCTCCTTCGGCATTAACGGTAAATAATTTTTTTTCTATCTGGTTTTTGTTGTTCCCGATAATTTCGTTGGCAACGTTTAAAATATTTTGTGTGCTGCGGTAATTCTGCTCCAGCTTTATCACTTTTACTTCGTCGTAATCTTTTTCAAACTGTAAAATATTTTCGATGGTAGCGCCACGAAAACTGTAAATACTTTGAGCATCATCGCCCACTACACAAACATTTTCGTGCATGGCGCCCAGCAGTTTTATTATTTCGTATTGAGCCGTGTTTGTATCCTGGTACTCATCAATCATAATGTATTTAAACTTGCGCTGGTATTTACTCAACGCATCCGGAAAGTTTTTAAGCAGCAAATACATTTTAAACAACAGGTCATCAAAATCCATGGCGCCGTTTTTAAAACAACGCTTTGTGTATGCATCATATATCTGCCCAATGGCGGGGCGGTTGCTTCTTGCATCTTCCTGTTGCAATGCCCAGTCGTTCATATATTCTGCAGGGCCAATCAATGAATTTTTTGCAGAAGAAATTCTGTTGTAAACTACATTGGGCTTGTATAGCTTATCATCCAATGCCAGTTCGTTGATGACTGTTTTAACAACCGATTTGGCATCATCGGTATCGTAAATAGTAAAGTTAGATGGATAGCCAAGCCTGGGTGCTTCGGCCCGTAATATTCTTGCAAACACACTGTGAAAAGTGCCGATGTATAAATTACGGGCTTCGGTATTGCCCAGAATTCTCTCAACCCTTTCCTTCATTTCGGCTGCCGCCTTATTGGTAAAAGTAAGCGCCAGTATATTAAAGCTGTCAACATTGTGTGCAGCCATCAGGTGCGTAATACGCGTGGTAAGTACTTTTGTTTTGCCGCTGCCAGCACCGGCAATTATCATAAGGGGTCCGTTTACATGGGTAACAGCCTCCCGTTGAGGTTCGTTTAGTTCATCTAAATACTTCATGCGGCGAAGGTACGGAAGGAGGCTAATAGATTTCTTATCGGTTTGCGAACAACTTAAAACTTAAGTATAGAAATTTTACTACAAAAAATAATATCCATTACTACACCCGCCGGATTAACTTTAACGTATGTTTATGTTTTAGAATTCCATTATCCAAACCAATAAATCAAAATCCTATGAATTATCAAACCAGCATGCCTGACGAAAAACTTATCCAGTTTTATCTAAACGGCGATCCCAATGCCATGGCCACCCTTGTTGAATTGTACAAAGACAGGGTTTATCGTTCTATTTATAATATTGTGCAGGATAAACATGCAGCTGAAGAAATTTTCCAGGATGTTTTCATCTGCCTTATTAATAACATGATTGCCGGCAAAGCGGCTGAAGAAGGAAATTTTTTACAATGGGCTACCCGAATAGCTCAACAGCTTTGTATAGAATATAACCGGAAAGCCAGGCAGGTTATTGTTTTAAATGGATTGACTGATAAAGTTGATTTTTCTCTGCCGGCTGCTATGCCAGCCACCAACTACCACGAAAGCCACGGAAAAATTAAAAGCATGATTGAGCTGCTGCCCGAAAAGCAAAGAGAGGTGATGCTGCTGAATCATTATGGCGGATTAAGCTTTAATGAAATTGCAGAAGCTTTGAAATGTACGCTAAGCATGGCTTTAGACTATATGAGACTTGCCTTGCATAACCTGTGCAGCATGATGACTGAAAAAGAAATAGTGCTGAATTAGCAATCTTGAATAATATCTATTAGAAATATAACGACAAAGTTTTCAAATACACAACTACATTTTGTTTTATGTTATTTCAGATATTTGAACTCCAATATCCAATCAACCTAAAAAATAAAAATCTGATTATGAAAAACCTGATTATCCAGAGTGATGAGCAACTGATTGCTTTATTTAATGAAGGAAACAGCCACGCAATGGAAATATTGATAAGCCGCCACAAAGTGCGCATTTTTACCTCCATTTATGTATTGGTAAAAGATAAGTACCTGGCCGAAGATATTTTTCAGGACCTGTTTATTAAAGTAATTGAAACCTTCAGGGCCGGAAAGTACAAAGAAGAAAACAAGTTTGCGCAATGGGCCATGCGGATAGCACATAACCTTTGTGTTGACCATTTCCGGAAAATTAAAACCAAGCCTGTTATTAAAACAAGTGAGGGCATGGATATTTTTAATGTATTGAATTTTGCAGAACCCAGCGCAGAAGATAAAATTATGAAAAGCCAAAGCAGCGAAAGGATCATGAAACTGGTTTGCCAACTGCCTGAAGAACAGCGGGAGATAATTATATTAAGGCATTTTGCCGATCTGAAATTTAGAGAAATATCAAATATCCTGAATTGCAGCGTAAACACAGCGCTGGGCCGCATGCGCTATGCTTTATTAAACCTTCGTAAACTGATAGAAGAAAAACAAATTGCACTTTAAAAAGCCGAGTCTTACCTCTGGAACCTGTAAAACCCCTAAAAATGAAATGCCTTCCTGATTGGAGGGCTTTCGTTTTTTATTTCAGAAAGAAAAAAAATGCTTTTATTTTTAAAACATATTGAGTATATTTAATATTGCTAAATCTACCGTTATGCCATTTTTCGATTTTCATTGCCATCCGGGTATGAAACCCCAGTTCTCTAAACCTGCAACAAAACCATCTCCCTGGGATGATATAAAAGCAAAACTTGCTGTTACAAAAGGCTGGACCATCAGAATTAACAGCCTGTTTAATGAAGTGCTTAATTCGCAATCAAACCTTACCCAGTTATTTCAAAACGAAGTAAGAATGATCGGCTTAATACTGCATGCGCCTGAACAAAAAATAGGCCAGGTGCTTAGCGAAAAAGGAATTGTAAATAAGGGAAAAATAACGCTTATTGATAAAACACAATTGGCTTACCTTACAACAGGTGTTCACTCTTTTGAATTAATAACTGAAGAGCTGAAATGGCTTAACACTGCGGTTTCTCCCATACCTGGCGCAGCTTTTAAAATTTTAAAAAAAGCATCCGACTTTAATGAGGCTGATAATAATACAGTTTTTGGAGCTGTCATTATAGAAGGTCTGCATTGCTTTTTTGATGATCCTTTTGCTAAAGATGCAAAGGAAAAATACACTAAAAATTTCAATGACTTTACGGATGCAAATACTGTAGTTTCTATGAACATCTGTCACATGCAGCAAAACCAATTTTGTAATCATGCTTATGGTATTCAGCTTTTTAATCCTGCGCTTTTTTATCCCACAGGTAATGGTATTACAAAATGGGGTACCGAGGTTATTAATATGATGGTGAGCAAAAGAATACTGGTAGATATAAAGCATATGAGTCTTAAAGCACGACTGGATCTATATAGTACGTTCAGGCTGCCTCATCCGGAGCCAAAATATGTGCAGCCGCTTGTTTGTACCCATGCAGGTACTACAGGTTTACCTATTATAGATCGGGTAAAATATATTTACAAAGTTCCTGCAGATAAAGGCTCTGTTTATGAATTGATGCACCTGAAACCCAAAAGTAGGTTTTATGATGATGTTTATCATAATGCCAGCAGCATTAATTTATACGATGAGGACATAGAAAACATTTTTTTATCAGGAGGTATTATCGGTCTTTCTTTTGACCAGCGTATTTTAGGCTTTGGAGATGATAGCGGAGAAACAAGTGTAATTGTGCCGCACGACCTGGAATATATCAGTCACCTGGAAGCGGAGTTCTTTTTTGGTCCTACACCCGGAAACCTGCATGTATGGCCCGATGACACCAATGTATGGGCAAGCGAGGATTTGGATGACCTGGCTCAAAACCAGGATCTTTATCCGGATCTGCACCGTAAATTTTTAATAAATAATATCCTGCACATTTTATGGGTAGCAGGTAAAAATGCATCAATAGGGTTTAAAAAGGCCGCAAAGCAAATATGTATTGGTACCGATTTTGATGGATTGATAAATGCTATTGATTGCTGCAAGACTACAGGTGGTTTGCAAAAACTAAAAGATGACATGCGGCAGGAATTAGCAAAAGGATTAAATAAAAATGGATTTCAGGAGTTAAATGTTGATACTTTACTGGATGATATTTTCTACAATAATGGTAAGAATTTTATGCTTAAAAGGCTAAAAGAAATGAAGGGATAGTTGTCAAAAAACAGATTAAAAATTAATTACAAATCTTCTCAGATACCGCCTGGTATTATTTTTTACATTTATATATAGGCAAAAAAGGGTGTTTTTACCCCCTTTTATACCCGCTTTGAGGTATTTTTTATGTCGAAAAAGTATCTTCTATTTGTCTATTAATTCAAACGCAAGCCTTTCTGAAAATTATAAAATATTATCAGGCCCGTTTTTAGACCAAACCTTTTTGAGAACAAGGGAATTTTAGCTTGTGGATTTTTCTCATGCTTGAACACATCCCCGTCCCGATTCCTCGGGATGGGTCTTTTTTTTAACCCAGATTTTGCATTTGAAATCGTAGCGAGGGTTTCAAATACAAAACAGATAAGGGTTTCAGGTTATTTTTTGGATGAAATAATAGTGAACTATTTTGAATTCAAAAAATGTTCTGAAAAGCTTAGCTGTGAAGGATTTGGAAGCCGCAGTAGATTTCAACTGCAAAATTTGGGTTTAAGGGAAAAAGAAGAACTAAAAAAATTATCAAAAAAATACTAAATTAATTAGTGTTAATAAAATTAAACCCATATCTTTGATTCCGAATTTACATTTACAACGCAAAACCAGATACATCAACTAAAAAA
Organism: Chitinophagales bacterium; assembly: GCA_038204855.1. GTDB lineage: Bacteria > Bacteroidota > Bacteroidia > Chitinophagales > Chitinophagaceae > Ferruginibacter. The sequence goes on along the minus strand of JBBRCM010000012.1, from coordinate 4,936 downwards.
TTCAGACAATGAGCAAAACAGAAAATTTAGAAAGAACAGAAAAATTTAAGGCGCTAAAATTAACGATGGACAAGATCGACAAAGATTTTGGCAAAGGATCGGTAATGATGATGAGTGACAAGGGTGTAGTAGAGCAGGAAGTTATTTCAACGGGCTCTATTGGCCTGGATATGGCTCTTGGCATTGGCGGCCTGCCTAAAGGAAGGGTTGTTGAAATTTACGGCCCGGAGAGTTCGGGTAAAACAACATTGGCTATACATGTTATTGCAGAAGCTCAAAAAAAAGGCGGCATGTGTGCTTTTATTGATGCTGAGCATGCTTTTGATAGTGTATATGCACAAAAGCTGGGAGTTGATATTGATAACCTCTTGATTTCTCAGCCCGATTATGGCGAACAAGCTTTGGAAATTGCAGACCGCCTGATACTTTCAGGCGCACTGGATGTGGTAGTTATTGATTCCGTGGCGGCATTGGTACCAAAAAGTGAACTGGAAGGAGAAATGGGCGATAGTAAAATGGGCTTGCAGGCGAGGTTGATGAGCCAGGCTTTGCGAAAACTCACAGCGACGATAAATAAAACAAACAGTTGCTGCATTTTCATTAACCAGTTGCGTGAAAAAATCGGTGTTATGTTTGGTAATCCCGAAACTACAACCGGTGGTAATGCATTAAAATTCTATGCTTCAGTAAGGTTAGATATTCGCCGCATGGCGCAAATAAAAGATGGCGATGATGCCATTGGTAACCACGTAAAAGTAAAAGTGGTAAAAAATAAAGTGGCACCGCCTTTCCGCCTGGCAGAATTTGATATTATTTATGGCGAAGGTATTTCTAAAGTGGGCGAAATTGTTGATATGGGTGTAGAATTGGGGATTGTCCAAAAAAGCGGAAGCTGGTTTAGCTACAATGGTGATAAGCTTGGTCAGGGAAGAGAATCGGTAAAACAATTGATGATTGATAATCCTGAAATGGCCAACGAAATAGAAGCGAAGATCAGGGAAAAAATTAAAGAGGCACAATCGGCTTAATAACCGGTTAAAAATAAATGCTTATTGGGTTAGTAAGTATAAAGCTATTGTATGTAAAAATGCAATAGCTTTTTTTTATTCGCTTATTTTTGCTCACAGGGTTTGCCAACACTAAAAAAATATTTTTTGAATAAGAGAAGCGCAGCACATATCGCATTGGTATTTACCAACCTTTTTTTTGCCATAAATCTTTCGGCGGTAAAGCATCTTACCAATACGCTGTTGGTAAAACCTTTTGGCTTAAATGTTGTAAGAATAGGTGTTAGCGTTCTTTTATTTTGGGCAATGTATTTATTAAAACCGGTAAATATTAAAATAGACCGGCAGGATAGAATGCGGCTTTTTCTTTGTGCGTTAAGCGGTATTGCTATAAACCAGATTTTTTTCATTAAAGGGCTTTCTCTCACCTATCCTATTCATGCCGCTTTACTGCTACTGATAACACCCATTTTAATTGTTTTTATTGCAGCCTGGATTTTAAAAGAAAGATTGGGATTTTTTAAATTGGCAGGGCTGGCATTGGGTATTTGCGGAGCGCTGGTTTTAATTCTGGCTAAAGACGCTTCGGGCAATGGAGCCAATGTTTTGCTGGGAGATTTATTTATCATCGTGAACGCAATATCTTATACCATTTATTTTATTATAGTAAAGCCATTAATGATTAAGTACAATGCCATTGTAGTGCTCAGGTGGATATTTACCATAGGGCTGGCTTTGGTACTTCCTTTTGGTTGGATACAGTTTACAGAAATTCCATGGCAGCAATATGGCGCATTAGATTTTACAAGCATGGGCCTTATTGTAATAACCGGTACTTTTTTAGCCTACCTGTTTAATTTGTATGGTATAAAACTATTAGGTGCATCGGTTGCAGGTTTCTATATTTATACACAGCCTGTATTTGCTGCATTAATAGCCATGATTTTTTTGCATGAGCAATTGACTTTGTATAAAATTATTGCTGCCGCACTCATTTTTAGTGGTGTTTACCTCGCAAACCGGCAAGTTAAAAATGATTGATTGTATAAACGCAAATACCGATGAAGATTACAGGGCTGCCGCTATACTTTTTAAAGCGTATGCAGCCTGGCTTAATATCGATTTAAGTTTTCAACAATTTGATGATGAGTTGATTAACTTAAAAGCTATGTACGGCACACCAGATGGGGGTATCATTCTTTGTAAGATAGAAAATGAATTTATCGGTTGCGTAGGTATCAGAAAGATTGACAACAACATTGCTGAACTAAAGCGGATGTTTGTAAATTCGACATATCAAAAACAAGGAATAGGGAAAGCGTTATTGCAAAAAGCTGTTGAACTTGCCAGAGGGCTTAATTATAACGCCATTAGGTTAGACACTTTAAATTACATGACCAAAGCCATTAATCTCTATAAAACTCATGGATTTTATGAAATTCCTCCCTATTATCAAAACCCTAATGAAACAGCAGTTTATTTTGAGATAAAACTGAATGCCTGATCATTTTTTTGGGTAATCAAAAAACAAAAACTCTTTTTTTGTTTTGTGGAAACCGGACCAGGATTTAATATCTGCAGATACAGCAAATATTGCGCACGTAGGCATGTTGTCAAGCTGAATGCCACTATCAAGACTGTTTACAAAATTAGTTATACCCGGGTTATGCGAAAAGACCGCTACTGTTTCCTGTTCATCGGGAAGGCCGGTAACCACTTCGTAAAATACCTCGGCCTGGGCATGATATAAGGCCGAAATAAAAACAATCTCTTTTGAAGGAATATGCAGTGTTTCAGCAAATAATTCAGCCGTTCTTTTTGCCCTGGCAGCAGGACTGGAAACCAACGCATCCGGGTTGCCAATTTTTTCAAGCAAACGCTTCGCCATTACTGGAGCATCCGCTTTACCCCTTTCATTCAAGGGGCGCTCAAAATCGTTACCAAAAAAACTTTGATCACTTTTAGCGTGGCGTATAATAAAAAGCTTTTTCAAAATGAGACGTCTAATGCTATAAAAATATAAAAAATTTAATGCAATGCGGCAATTATAAGTCTGAACTTTTCATACTTTACACAGAAATCCATTTATGCAACGATTTTCTTTTCGCAAAATTTTGTTTCTAGCAGCCTGGCTGCTTTTATATTCCTGCACAACAACTAAAAAAGCAATTCAGTCTAATGTTGGCATTACCAGCCTTAAGTATCTTGATTCCTACGAAATACCGTTTAATTTTAAGTATAAAAATACTACTGTTGGTGGTTTATCGGGCATTGATTACAACGCAAAAAATGACCAGTATTATTTAATAAGCGATGACAGGAGCGATAAAAACCCGGCCCGTTTTTATACAGCTAAAATTTTTTTTTCTCTAAAAGGGATTGATAGCCTGGCTTTCACCAATGTGGAAAATATGTTGCAGCCCGATGAAAAAGTTTATCCCAATAGTTTGCAGGACCGGTTTAAAACCCCAGACCCTGAAGCAATACGATACAATGCCTCAAAAGATTATTTGGTGTGGAGCAGCGAAGGGGAAAGAATTGTAAAAACAAATGACACTGTATTAACAAACCCTTCAGTTATAATGATTGGGACAGATGGAAAATACCTTGATAGTTTTGCTTTGCCTGTAATAATGCGGATGAATGCAACAGAAAAAGGCCCCAGAAGAAACGGTGTATTTGAGGGTATGAGTTTTGCCGATAATTATAAAACGCTTTATGTAAATGTGGAAGAGCCACTGTATGATGATGGTCCCAGGGCAGAGGTTATAGAGAATGATGCATTTATAAGAATTATAAAATTTGATGTAAAAGATAAAAAAAGTACAGCCCAGTATGCATACAAATTAGCTCCTGTTGCTTTTGCTGCTAAGCCCGAAAATGAATTTAAGATCAACGGTGTGCCGGATATATTAAGCTTAGCTAATAATAAATTACTGGTCATTGAACGTTCTTTTTCAACTGGAAGACTGGCCTGTACTATCCGGGTTTTTACAGCCGATTTAAATGCGGCAACAGATATAAGCGACATAACATTAAAAAATAACCATTCCTTCATGCCGGCAAAAAAATCCTTATTGTTAAACATGGACGACTTGGGGATTTATATCGATAATATTGAAGGAGTAACGTTTGGGCCGCTGTTGCCAAATGGTAATAAATCATTGCTGTTTATTGCAGATAATAATTTTACGGTGTTAGAAAAAGCCCAGGTTTTGCTTTTTGAAGTAATTGAATAAAAAAACATTTATAGTCAGGAAATATTCTGTAGTATTAAGTTAGCTTCACCATTCAAATTTTAAAGCCATGATCAATCTGTCTAAAAAAGCAACGGTACTTTTTTTATTTCTGTACCTGCCGTTTTGCGGCATGGCCTGGGGTGTTTTGGGCCATCGCATTGTTGGCCAAATTGCAGACTCTTATCTTAACAAAAACACGAAAAGAGAAATTTTTAAGATATTGGGTAACGAATCGGTTGCTATTGCAAGTAACTGGCCAGATTTTATAAAATCTGACCCTTCATATAAATACCTCGACATCTGGCATTATATTAACCTGGAAGCCGGACTTAGCGAAATAGAATTAAAGAATTATTTGGCCATTGATACAGTTACAGATGCTTACACAAAAATAAACTGGTTAACCGGCCAGCTTAAAAACAAAGAGCTGGAACAGGATAAAAAGGTATTATACCTACGCCTATTGATTCATATTGTCGGCGATATACACCAGCCACTGCATATTGGCAGGCTTGAGGACCGGGGAGGAAACAATATAAAAATAAACTGGTTTAAAGATCCTTCTAACCTGCACACAGTCTGGGATTCGAAGCTGATTGACTTTCAGCAGTTAAGTTATACAGAATATGCATCCTCTATAAATTATACAACAAAAGCATTAAGAAAAGAATGGCAGGGCGAACCGGTTGG
>JBBRCM010000011.1:0-50266 GCA_038204855.1 Chitinophagales bacterium | reverse complement strand
GGTCAACAAAATATCCACTGATTCTTTGTTACCTGATATTAATAAAAATTTGAATTACATAAAATATTAGCTGGTGTAGGTTGCCTCCCTTTGAAACGAATGGTATACTTGCACCAGTTTTTTGTTTTACAAAGTGAGCTTCTTACCAGAAATGATTTATCCGATTAGTTGTATACTATCAAGATTCTAAAAATGGCGCATTTGAATCACCCTATCTGTTTTTTATAGATATGAGATACCAGTTAATTAAACCTGGAAAAAAGGATTTCGTTTTGCCAGGGCAAATAAACACCAGGTAAAAATAATAGCTGCAATCACATCGATTGTATAATGTACATGCTGTACCAACACCAGCATGCCAACAATAATGGTTGCCATTAAAGCAAACTGTTTATCCCTCTTTTTTTGAAGACACAAATAAATCAAAAACAAATTCGATGTATGGCCCGAAAAAAAGAGATCCCTGGTTATAAATACATCGGTACCTCCATAAGTAAGGCTGGTTAACGGGTCTTTTAAACCAATAAGGCCCGGTGGTGGATCTAGCGCAAATATGGAAATACATATCAATCTAATGATAGTCATTACAATCATTAAATAGATCGTCGTTAAAAATATACGGGGCTGTTGCACACTTCTAAAAATTATCAGTAGTGAAGTAGACCATACAAAAATGAAAATTGTGAACGAGAAATCACGGGCTGGAAGGTTACTTAATAACCAATCGTTTAATACAATTCCCTGGCGGGTTTCAATTGCCGAAAAAAAATGAGGCAGAAAAAGAACAAGGGCGATAAATAAAAGTATTGCGATGATTGCCTTTTTACGAAAAAGACTACTTGCCCAGGCCTGGCTCCAACTGCCGGTTCTGAATAAAGGATAAATAATAGGTTCTTCCACTTTGCAAAAATAAAAACGCTTTCTAAATTAAATACAGGCTTTAACAAAATAATTTGTAAAACCCGAAAATCAGGCAATGTTATTTTAGAACAACAGCCATCATTTGTAATTGGATACCCAGGTAAAAACAATTACCAGTTTTTAAAGTACAAATTATTCCAATGATTCTTTCATCCTGGTTAAAAAATTAAATAAACTTTTCATTGTTTTAACGTCTTCCACCACCAGTATGCCATTTTTACCAACCTGTTTCAATTTGGCTTTATTGGTACCCTTTTGCAAAAATTGCAAAATGCCACTAAAAGTTTCACTTTGGAAATACGGCGAATCAGGATTACTTACAAAGAAACATTTCAACGTTTCGTTCTTTAACATCATCTTTTCAAAGCCCAGCTCCACGGCAATTCTACGGCAACGAACCGTGGTAAAAAGGTCTTCTACCGGTGTCGGTATGGGGCCAAAGCGATCCAGCATTTCAGTATGGAAATCCACCAGGTCCTTTTCAGATTCGCAGTTGTCCAGCCTGCTGTATAAACTTAACCTTTCGGTGATGCTCTCAACATAAGTATCCGGTATTAATATTTCAAGATCGGTATCAATACTACAGTCTTTTACAAAGTCATCCTGCTGTTGAATCTCTTCTTTAAATAAATCCTTAAATTCAGACCGTTTCAATTCTTTAATAGCTTCATCCAGAATCTTCTGGTACATTTCAAAACCTATTTCCGCAATAAATCCACTTTGCTCGCCGCCCAGCATATTGCCGGCTCCACGAATATCAAGGTCTCTCATGGCAATCTGGAAACCACTGCCAAGGTCACTATATTGTTCTAAGGTTGATAAACGTTTCCGGCTATCAGGCGGTAGTGTGCTCATGGGTGGTGCCAGCAAATAACAGAATGCTTTTTTATTACTGCGGCCAACCCTTCCCCTCAATTGGTGCAGGTCACTCAAACCAAACTGGTGTGCGTTGTTTACAATGATGGTATTCACGTTCGGTATATCAACACCACTCTCTACAATATTGGTACAAACCAGCACATCATATTTTTTATCCATAAAATCAAGGATGGTATCTTCCAGATCGTCTCCATCCATTTGCCCGTGTGCATAAGCAATGCTGATATCCGGACAAAGACCCTGTATAAGACCCTTCATCTCGGCCAAACCCTTCACCCGGTTGTGTATAAAGAAAACCTGTCCGCCTCTTTCGGTTTCGTAATAAATAATATCACGTATGGCATCTTCATTAAAAACCATTACTTCGGTTTGTATGGGTTGCCTGTTTGGTGGCGCAGTATTAATAATGCTTAAATCTCTTGCACCCATCAAACTAAATTGCAGTGTTCGTGGGATTGGGGTTGCGGTAAGCGTTAAAGAATCAACCGTTGTACGGAGTAGTTTTAATTTTTCTTTTGCAGCTACACCAAATTTCTGCTCCTCATCAATAATCATAATGCCGAGGTCTTTAAACTTTACATCTTTACTAAGCAAAGCATGTGTACCAATGATGATGTCAATTTTTCCTTCGGCAACTTTCTGTAAGGTTTCCTTTTTCTCTTTGGCCGATTTAAAGCGGTTTATAAAATCAACAGTAACCGGAAAATCTTTTAAACGATCACCAAATGTTTTATAATGCTGGTAAGCAAGAATGGTTGTTGGCACCAAAACCGCAGCCTGTTTACCATCGCAGCAGGTTTTAAAAGCTGCACGTATCGCAATTTCTGTTTTACCAAAACCAACATCCCCGCAAACCAGCCTGTCCATCGGCGATGGTTTTTCCATGTCCCGTTTTACATCTTCTGTAGCTTTGCCCTGGTCCGGCGTGTCTTCATAAATAAAACTGGCTTCCAGTTCGGTTTGCATATAATTATCGGGCGCATGTGCAAAACCTTCCCGGCTTTTGCGCTCGGCATATAATTTAATAAGATCGGTTGCTATATCTTTTACCTGGCGTTTGGTTTTGTCTTTTAGTTTGTTCCATACATCGCTGCCCAACTTATTCATTTTGGGTACGCTGCCTTCCTTGCCGCTATATTTGCCAATTTTGTGTAGAGAAGAAATATTTACATACAACAGGTCTCCATCTTTGTATTGAATCCGCACTGCTTCCTGCATTTTGCCATTGGCTTCAATCTTTTGTAAGCCGCTGTACACGCCCACTCCATGATCAATATGTGTTACGTAATCGCCGGGTTGTAATTCACGCAGTGTTTTTAAAGTGAGGGCTTTGTTCTTACTAAAGGCCTGTTTTACTTTGTACTTATGATAGCGTTGAAATATCTGGTGATCGGTGTAACAAATATTTTTAAGGTCATCATCAATAAACCCTTCATGTATGGAAGTAGGAATTGGAATAACATTGATCTCTGCTTTCAAATCAGTAAATATCACATGCAATCTTTCCAACTGCTTTGGGTTATCAGCAAAAATGTAGATGTTGTATTTTTTTGCTTCGTATTCTTTTAAATTTTTTATCAGCAGATCAAACTGGCGGTTGAAAGAAGGTTGTTCTTTGGTCAGGAAGTTGATCGTTGTTCGTTGATCGTTGTTTGTGTCGAAGTTTGCTTTTGCCCCAAATTCAATGATATGCCGTTGCTTTATTTCCGCTTCTAAAATTGAGGCAGTAATAAAATCGGCTTCGCTTGTATCATTTTTTGCCAGGTATGTTTCGTCATCATCTGCCTGTATATTACTAACTGGATTTTGTTTCAATACCTCCAGGTACAATTGAAGGTCTTCTTCCTGCTGTTCAATTTTTTCTTTTATAAAATTCCAGTCTTCACTCCACACAACGGTATTCTCCGGTAAAAATTCCATGATGGAAACTTTCTCCCCATCATCAAACTGTGTCTCTACATTCGGAATAATACTTACTTGTAATAGTTTTCGTTCACTCAACTGTGTTTCTGGATCAAAAATGCGGATGCTGTCAACTTCGTTGCCAAATAATTCTATACGGTATGGTTTTTCATTTCCGAATGAATAAATGTCCAGAATACCGCCACGTACTGCAAACTGCCCGGGCTCGTACACAAAATCGGTACGGGTAAAACCATAGCCAACAAACTTTTCGTAGATGGCAACAGAATCAATCGTGTCGCCCTGTTTTATAGAGATGATATTGGCAGAAAGTGTTTTTGGCAGCACCACTTTTTCAAACAATGCTTCGGGGTATGTTACAATGGCGCCAACCCTGTTTTGTCCCATAGGATTGGAAAAACGGGTAAGGCACTCGGTTCTCAACATCACATGGCTGGCATTCAGCAGCCGGTAGTTCTTTTTATTTTTAAAGGAGGAAGGGAAATAAAAAAGGTTCAGCGCACTGGTAATATTTTCTAATGTATTGTGAAAATAGGCCGCTTCTTCCGCATCCCGCAGGATGATGAGATGATTTAATTGCGAGGCGGAAGCATGGTTAAAAACCGCCGAAACGATGAATGGTGCTGCACTTCCCTGCAGGCCCTCAAGCTGAATTTGTTGCGGTTCAGACGTAGTTATCTTGTCCACTATTTTAAAACAGCGGGGGTCTTGCAAATATCCGTTCAACAACATTTCCAGATTCATCGGGGCAGCAAAGATAGGCCGAAAAAAAAATGAAGTAGCTTTCTGTTTAAAATTGCAATACCATGGCGATAAAAGCGTTAACAGTATGTCTTATCAACGATTTAATGTATATTTTTGTTAATGAGACTTATCCAAACAAAATCCACTGGTAATATAACCAAATGAAAAAATTCTATTCTTGCTGGTTTTACTTGTTGCTTTTATCCGGTTGCTTTTCGGCAACTGCGCAAAATACCCCACAGGGTTCTGCGAACGATATATCGGTTCGCTTCGCTGTAGGCAATTTTATAACCGGAAATAATATTCAAAAACAAAGCTTTCAAAAGGAAAACCTGCAGACTTCTTTTTTTAATGGCAGTTATTATGCGTTGGTTCAGTTTTCAAAACTACCATCGCTGCAGGTACAAAATGATTTAAGAAATGCAGGTTGCAATCTGCAAACATACCTGCCGGGCAATGCGTATCTGGCTTCTATAAAAAGTTCTTTTAATTTTTTAAAGGCCGGCGATTTTGAGATCAGTTCAATAAACAATATTCCATCTCTTTATAAAAAAGATATTGCCTTTACAAATTTTCAACAATCGGTTGGCAAAGAAGATCAGAAACTGATTGCGGTGAGCTATTATACTTCCATAAACAAAGCGGATGTTATTGCAGAACTTGAAAAAGCAGGGGCACAGCTAGTGCCTACAAAATATTCGGATGCAAATGTTATTTTTGTACAGGCAGATATGGATAAAGTGGATGCAATAGCAGCACTGCCATTTGTAAGCTACGTTGGTTTACAAACCTTAACCGATAAGGAATTAAATTATAAAAGCATTGGCAAACATGCGGTAACCGGTTTGCTTTCTCCCTCCGGCAAAAATCTTAGTGGCAAAGGTATTACAGTTGGGGTTGGTGATAATGCAGAAATTGCAACCGTAACACTTGATTTTGCCGGAAGGGTCATTAACCGAGTGGCGGTGCCTTTCAGCTTTCATGGCATACATGTTTCCGGCACTGTTGCTGGCGCAGGCTTGCTAGATCCCAGACATAATGGTATGGCGCCAAGGGCAACAATCGTAAGCCAGTATTTCAGCGACATTATTACAACAGCTCCAACGTATGTAACAGATTATAACATGGTTGTTACCAACAATTCGTACACCAATGCAGATGGCGGTTGCCCCGGCGAAGGAGCGTATGATGTAGTGAGTAATTATGTTGACAAACAGGCGGGCGACTATAAAAAATTGCTGCATGTTTTTGCTGCCGGCAATGATGGTGGCATTACATGCTCGCCATACCCCTTGAATTATGCAACCATCAAATCGGGTTACCAGGTTGCAAAAAATGTTTTAACGGTTGGTGCCGTTGATACGTTGTATGCTGCAGCATCTTTTACCAGCCGTGGTCCCGTTAATGATGGCAGATTAAAGCCCGAGATTATGGCAACCGGTTACAATGTGTTTTCTACCAGGCACAATTTTACGTACGGTTTTAGTAGCGGCACAAGTATGGCTTCGCCAATTGTTGCAGGCGTTGCGACTTTATTAAATGAGCAGTATAGAAAGTTTAATGCAGGTGCAGTCCCGCAAGCAGCATTAATAAAAGCGGTGCTTTGTAATACTGCAGAAGATCTGGGCAATGCCGGCCCCGATTTTACTTTTGGTTTTGGAAATTTAAACGCAAGAAGAGCTGCTGAAACAATCGAAAATAATCGCTTCTATTTAAGCACAACAACGCCATCAACAAATTCAATAACAGTACCTGCCGGCGTAAGGCGTTTAAAAGTAATGTTGTATTGGAACGATACGGCCGCAGCACCAAATGCTGCCACGCAATTAGTAAATGATTTTGATCTCACAGTGGTTGCACCCGGCAGTATTACTCACCAGCCATTGGTTTTAGATCCATCGCCCGCTACTGTAAACAACAATGCAATTGAAGGTATTGACAGGCGAAATAATATTGAACAGGTAGTGATTGATATGCCTGCGGCCGGTAACTATGTTATTAATGTAAATGCATTTGCATTGCCGTATGGCCCGCAGGAGTACGTTGTAACTTATCAAATGGATATGAATGGCGTTACTGTTGAATATCCGTTTGGCGATGAAAAAATGGTATCGGGCGAATCAGAAACAATTCGCTGGAATGCTTATGGTGATGAAGCCAATACTTTTACACTGGAATATTTTGATGGCACTTCCTGGAACCTCATCAACAACAATGTACCTGCAAATGCACAGTCTTACAACTGGACGGTTCCGTCAACAGTAAGTAATAATTATAGGGTAAGCGTCAGTAGAAATTCATCTGCCTACAGCGATCAAAGTGATTTTGATTTTAGGGTGATTGGCCAACCGGTTGTTACGGCTACCATACCCTGTGATGGATATGCTCAGTTGGACTGGCCTGCCATCACCGGTGCAACATCTTACGATATCTGGCAACTGAAAGCCGATACCATGGCCATTATCGGTAATACAACCAGTCTTACTTATTTAATGTCGGGCTTAAACAGTGCAACCACGTATTGGTTTGGCGTTAGCGCCAGAAACGGAACCCTTAATGGCAGAAGATCAGTATCACGGTCTGTTTTGCCGTCAACGGGCGTTTGTACTTTATCTATGTTTGATAATAATTTAAAAGCCGTTTCTGTTGATGCGCCGGTTACCGGAAGGCAGTTTACTTCTTCTGCGTTAACTGCTGCGGAGCAAATTAAATTCACCATCCGAAATCTGGATAATGTTGCAACAACGGGCACCTACGATTTATATTATCAGATAAATGGCGGAGCAACTGTAATGGAAACAAGTGGGGTTGCCATAGCTGCATTGGCAACCAGGCAATACAGTTTTTCAACTACGGCTAATTTTTCGGCACCTGGCATTTATTCGATAAAAGCATGGGTTAAAAGAACCGGTGATACACAACTGTCGGATGATACAACTGCCATCACCATAAAACATTTATCCAATATTTTAGTAACGCTACCGGTAGTAGATGGTTTTGAAAATGCATTGGCTATTGATTATCTTTTAAACACAACCGGTCTTGATAGTATTGATCGGGTTGATTTTAAAACCAACAGCACCCGCGGCCGTGCACGTACGTTTGTAAACAGCGGCTTTGCATTAAATGGCAGCAGGGCAATTACCTTAGATCAGTTTCCTTACAGTGCTACTTTAAACACCGATAGTTTATTGATGACCTATAACCTGGGCAACTACATCAGCGGCCAGCAATTACGGTTAGATTTCTATTATAAAAATCACGGCAACGAAAATAACCCCGGCAATAAAGTGTGGATACGGGGCAGCGATACAAAGCCCTGGGTATTGGCTTACGACCTGATTGCCAACCAGGCAGCGCTGGGAGAATATAAGCACGCTGTTATCAATATAAATGATGTGTTGGATACCGTGCTGCCTGCGCAGCCCATTGGTAATAGTTTTCAAATAAGATTCAGCCAGCAGGGCAATACTTCTGCCAATAATCCTTACCCGATTGTTGACCAGGATGATGGATATACTTTTGATGATGTTGGTATAAAAGAAGTATCAAACGATATCGGCATTACCCGTATCATTTCTCCAGCTATTTCAGGCTGTGGTTTGGCTGGTAACCAAACTATATCTTACGAAATAAAAAATTACAGCAGCACAACTTTTACCAACGTGCCTGTATACTATAATGTAAATGGAGGTGCTACAGTTATGGAGACAATCGCATCATTACCACCGGGTATTACAACGCAAAATTTTGCATTGCCGGTAAACCTGTTGGCAGATGCAGATTATAATTTTAATTTCTGGGTTTACGAGTCAACAGATACTTACAGAAACAACGATAGTATTTTAAATTACAATTTGCATACAACACCCGTCATTAATACTTTCCCTTACCTGCAAGGATTTGAAAGCGGTGCCGGAAGCTGGTACAGTAAAGGACAAAACAATAGCTGGCAATGGGGTACGCCAGCTAAAACTATTATCAACAAAGCGGCTAATGGCACAAAAGCATGGGTAACCAATTTAACAGGTAACTATAATACCAATGAAGTATCTTTTTTGTATTCGCCCTGCTTTAATTTAACTGGATTAACACAACCGGTTTTATCCTTCAGTCATATTTTTAAGATTGAAGATGCAACCCCGGCGGATTTTACCTGGGTTGAATATTCTGTAGATGGAGGTGTTACCTGGAGCCGCCTGGGAACCAATGGCGGCGGCACAAATTGGTATAATGATGCAACTGGAAAAAATCAATGGCGGGCTTCCTTAACAACATGGCATGTTGCCAGTTTTAATATTCCGCCAACAGCCGGCATTGTACGTTTACGTATTGTGTTTACAAGCGACCTTGGTTATAACCTGGAAGGTGTGGGCATTGATGATATTCATGTATTTGACAAAGCTGCTGTGTATGCCGGCACTACGCTTACCGGAATAACCCAAACGGTAAACGGTAGCAACTGGATACATTTTAATTCAGGAGCAACCAGGGTTGCATCCATCAATGCAAATGGAAACATCCTGGGTAGTACAACAGTTGATGTTTATCCTTACAGCGGAGCCGTGCGGTTTCAAAACTACCAGTATTACGTAAACAGAAATATTGTTATCAGGCCAACAACACAGCCAGCTTCCAATGTTACTGTACGTTTTTATTTTACAGATGCCGAAGCAAAAAGCCTTTTAGCAGCTACAGGATGTGCTGTGTGCAGTAAACCAAAAGATCCTTACGAGTTGGGCGTTACCAAATTCAGCGGTTCGGCCGCACAGGAAAACGGAACACTGGCAGATAATGCAGGTGGTGTTCATACATTTATTCTACCCGCCAATACAGAAATCATACCTTATGATAATGGCTACTATGCCGAGTTTCCGGTAAACAGCTTCAGCGAATTCTGGTTAAACAACGGCGGAGTGAATGGAACACAATCATTACCGGTAAACCTGTTGAGTTTTGAAGCGGTTAAGCAAACAAAACGGGTTTTATTGCAATGGACAACTGATAACGAACTGAATGCAGATAAATATATTGTGGAGAGAAGTGCTGATGGCATTACTTATACGCCCATTGGAAATGTGTCTGCATACAATAATGGCAATAAAAATAATTATAGCTTAACTGATCTGCAACCTTTACCTGGCCTCAATTTTTACCGGTTAAAAATGACGGATGTAGATGGAAGCTTCCGCTATTCGCCTATAAGAAAAATTAATTTTGATAATACCGGCGATGATTTTACCATTTATCCAAATCCTGTAAAAGGAGATAAGATTTACATTTCATCTACCGGCAATCTAAACAGTGCCATGCTTTTTGATGCAGCAGGCAGTCTGATAAAATTATTTACACTAAAAGGCAGAAGCAATACACTTGATGTTGGCGGCGTTGCAAAAGGAACTTATCAGCTTAAGGTCTTTACAGAAAATGCTACGCATACGGAGAAAATAATTATCCAGTAAAATTTTTAATTCTTTGGCAGAGTTATTTTATTTATCCCGTTAGGGATAATAGATTGGTAGAAATTAAAAATAATCAAAGATAAAATGCCGTAGGCATGATAGAATGTACTAAACAGAACTGTTGTGCTTACGGCCAATGTCATTAAGTTAAGGAAATTAAAAAGCTGTCAGCCTGAGCTTGTCGAAGGCGGGTTGTACAAAAAATAGCACCGGCTTCGACAAGCTGCTAATGACACGCCATAACTTAATGACATTGGCCTACGGTACTTGTTTATCATCCTTTTATTTTTCTACCAGGCTATAAGTTCGGTAATTGATTACAACCCTTAATAAAAACTAGGCTTTCGTAATTTCTTTTTGCGAAAGCGTTTTTATTTTATTTCTTAGTAACTTTCCGCAAACGTAAAAAATGGCATTATTACCGTGGCGAAAAGGCAAAGTTATCCGTATAGAAAATGAAACCGCAGTCACCAAAAGATACTGGATTGAAATACCGGAGCTTGAAGTTTTTGACTTTATTCCAGGGCAGTTTGTAACACTGGATCTGCCCATTCATGAAAAGTTAAATAAAAGAATGCGTAGTTATTCCATAGCTTCCTGGCCCGATGGTACCAATGTTTTTGAACTAATTATAGTCTTGGATAAAAATGGCGCAGGTACCAATTATATTTTTGATGAGGTTGTTGTTGGCTCCGAACTTGTATTTCGTGGGGCGCAGGGAGTTTTTACTTTAAAAGATCCATTGGATAAAGACCTGTTCCTGATTTGTACCGGTACCGGCATAGCACCCTTCCGCAGTATGGCTCATCACATAAAAAATAAAAGCATACCCCATAAAAATATAACATTGATTTTTGGATGCCGTACAAAAGAAACATTGTTATATTATGAAGATATGAAAGTGTTGGAGGCTTCTCTTGAAGGCTTTAGTTATATACCGGTATTATCGAGAGAAACCTGGGAGGGCCGCAGCGGTTATGTTCATGAGGTTTATGAAGAACTCTGTGCCGATAAAAAGCTTGCTAACTTTTTATTGTGTGGCTGGCGAGGAATGATTGATGAAGCCAAAACACGAATTGAGGAAATGGGTTACGAGAGTAAAGATATTCATGTAGAGATATATGGTTAGTATTTGGCCCTACGTCGTCGTTTGGCCATTTGTTTATAGAGTTGCCAAAATTAAAAAGATTAAATTTTAACGGAGATATCTGTATCGTATTTTTAGTTAACTTGTAACAGTTAATTCGATTGCTAAATTAAGTATTACTATGGGTGCATCTTCTATGATTGTTTTAATTATTGCAGCGCTTGCTTTTTCTTCTATTGCTGTTTTGGTTGCAAGGTTTGTTACAAAATTTACAAAGAATCCACAAAAAGGAGAACCTTACGAATGCGGCATCCCCACCACCGGTAAAACCTGGATACAATTAAATGTAGGTTACTATCTGTTTGCATTGATATTTTTAATTTTTGATGTGGAACTGATATTTATTTTTCCCTGGGCTGTAGTTGCAAAAGCCGCAGGATGGATAGCTTTAGTTGAAATCGTTATCTTCTTTTTTATATTATTTATGGGTTTTTTATATGCACATAAAAAAGGTGCGTTGAAGTGGATGTAAAACCCCCTCCGCCCCCTGAAGGGGGAACTGAAACGCACACACTAATAGATTGAAAAAGTTGCTGAGATTGAGATAGTTTTTATTTTTTAAAGGACAATTTTTTATACAATGAATAATGCTTCAGAAAACGCAAGGTCTTTGCAGGCTCCCTCTTCAGAGGGCGGGGGGGGTATTGGTTTTCCTGGAGAAATACAGGAGATCCCCGGCGGCGGCATTGTATTAAGTAAACTGGATGATGTGATTAACTGGGCCCGGTCAAATTCACTATGGCCGCTCACATTTGCAACCAGTTGCTGCGGTATTGAAATGATGGCGGTGGCTTCTGCTAAATACGATTTTTCGAGATTTGGTTTTGAAGTGGCCAGAGCTTCTCCACGGCAGGCCGATGTTATTATTATTGCCGGAACCATTGTAAATAAAATGGGACCGGTTTTAAAAAGATTATACGACCAGATGGCCGATCCAAAATATGTGATTGCCATGGGAGCCTGTGCTATCAGCGGCGGGCCATTTTTTTATAATACCTATTCCGTTGTAAAAGGTGCCGATCATATTATACCCGTAGATGTATATGTGGCTGGTTGTCCGCCAAGGCCCGAAGCCCTGCTTCATGCATTGATATCATTACAGGAAAAAATAAAATGCGGGTTAACAAGAGAACAAATAAAGTCGGGCATATAATTTTATGAATACCGAAGAACTGAAAATCAACATAACGAAACTGCTTGCTGCCGCCACTTTTGATGAAACGGGGGAGTGGCTTAACATTTCTATTGAATCAAAAGATTGGTTGTCGCTGGCCCATCAACTTCGCCAGGATGAAAGTTTGCAATTCGATTATCTTTTCTGTTTAACGGGTATCGATTTTAAGACCAACCTTACAATGGTTTACCATCTTACATCAACTGTTTACCGTCATAATATCGTTATCAAATCTGTGCTTAACAGAGATAATCCCGAAATAGAATCAGTGAGTCATATTTGGAAGACAGCAGAATTTCACGAAAGAGAAGTATATGAAATGTTTGGAGTAAATTTTTTAAATCATCCAGACCTGCGGTTATTGATTTTGCCCGATGGATGGGAAGGAAAGAACCCGATGCGGAAAGATTTTGAAGACCCGGTTAATATGATAAAACTCTAAAATAGGGCAATTAATATCGAATGTAAAAATGGCGAATGTCGAATATGCGACAGATCAAAGAACTGTTAGTAATTTAAAAATATTCGATTTTCGATATTCGCAAATTCAACATTAAAACCATGTTTGAAGAAATAGGCACAACCACCGAAGGTGATCTGATCATCAATGTAGGACCTCAACATCCTGCAACACACGGTGTATTGCACCTGGTGATCACACTCAATGGTGAAACCATTAAAAAGGTTGAGCCCCATCTTGGTTACATACATCGCTCTATTGAAAAAATGTGTGAGAGTTTAACCTACCGGCAATTTATTTATGTTACCAGCCGTATGGATTATCTTTCGGCACATATAAATAATCAGGCCTGTGCATTAACGGTAGAAAAAGGTTTGCAGGTGGAAGTGCCGGAAAGGGCGCAGGTGATAAGGGTTATCATGGCAGAGCTGACAAGAATTGCATCGCATGAATTGTGGTGGGGTGCCATGGCAATGGATATCGGTGCTTTCACACCTTTCTTCCATGCATTCAGAGAAAGAGAAGCCATTAACGACATCATGGAAAAAACTTGTGGAGCCCGGTTAACGATGAATTATATGGTTCCAGGCGGTGTGATGCAGGAATTGCATCCGGGTTTTCAGAAGGAAGTAAAAGAATTCATCACATTGTTTAAATCCAAAGTGCATGAATACGATGAAATGGTTACGGGTAATATTATTTTTCAAAACCGTATGAAGGGTGTTGGTATTTTATCAAAAGAAGATGCCATCTCTTTTGGATGTACCGGCCCAACTGGCAGGGGCAGCGGTGTTAGTTGTGATATCAGGAAATTGTATCCTTATGATGCATATAATAAAGTACAGTTTGAAGAAGTGATTGAAACCGATGGAGATTCTTTAGCCCGTTACATGGTGCGTATAAAAGAATTACATCAGTCTATACATATAATAGAACAACTGATTGATAATATTCCCGAAGGCGATTTTCAGGCAAAAACAAAAGCCGTTTTAAAATTACCTAAGGGAGAATTTTATCAAAGAGTAGAAACCGCAAGAGGAGAGTTTGGTGTATATATTGTTAGCGAAGGCGGAATGACACCATATCGCATAAAATTCCGTTCACCGGGGTTTTCAAATCTTTCAGCGCTTGATCACATGGCAAGAGGAAGTAAGTTGGGAGATCTGGTGGCGATGATGGGAACATTAGATTTGGTAATTCCTGATATAGATAGATGAAATATTGTTATTTAAAAATATTAATCCCTTTGTTTTTCTATTCTTGTAACGAAGGAAACTATTCCGTTAGCGGAACTATAAAGAGCATTGAGATGGGTAAAGACGGATTTAATTCAGTCATTGTAAATAAACAAGGTAAAGAATTTGATATCACAATTAGTCGAAATGATATGGGAATAAGATACAAAGAATTAAAAATTGGAGATCAGGTAAGGATTTATGGAGATAGTTCCCAGTATGGAGATAGAATAGACATTCATGCAACTAAAATTGTTGAATAGAAGAACGATGAAGTGTGCGACGCAACAGGTGATGATAGTAGCAATAAAGTTGATAACAAAAAAAATAAATATTCCCCGTTAGGGAAAAAGAAAGAGAATGTTGAGTTTCTCACAAATATCAAATAGTATTCATGATTGGTTGAACCAAACCTTTAATCCAACATGGGCGATGATCATGGAAATGGTTATCGCAGGAGTGTGTGTGATTGGGTTGTTTGCAACGCTGGGATTGATTTTGGTATTGATGGAAAGAAGGGTTGCGGCATGGATGCAGATAAGGCTGGGGCCGAATCGTGTTGGCCCTAAAGGAATGTTGCAATCTTTGGCAGATACATTAAAGTTGCTGGTGAAAGAAGGACTGACACCAAATGGAGCCGATAAATTTTTATTTAATCTGGCGCCATTTATTGCCATGATTGTTGCCATGTTATTAATGGCACCCATTGCTTTTGCAAAGAATTTTCAATTGTGGGATTTGAACATCGGTGTATTATATATATCGGCTGTTTCATCCATTATGGTCATAAGTATTTTAATGGCTGGCTGGGCAAGTAATAATAAATATTCGCTGATGGGTGCCATGAGGAGTGGTGCACAAATCGTGAGTTATGAATTATCGGCAGGCTTATCTATTCTTACCATTGTGGTATTGACCGGCAGTTTAAATATCACTGATATCATTAACGCACAGGCTGATGGCTGGTGGATATTTAAAGGACATATCCCGGTAATTATTTCGTTTGTTATTTTTATAATAGCTGTTACTGCAGAAACCAACCGGGCGCCATTTGATCTTGCTGAAGCAGAGTCTGAATTAACAGCCGGGTTTCATACAGAATATTCAGGAATGAAATTCGCTTTGTTCTTTTTAGCAGAATATATCAATGTATTTATTGTATGTGCTCTTGGTGCCACGTTGTTTTTTGGCGGATGGATGCCTTTTCATATTGGTAATTGGGAAGCTTTTAATCACGTGATGGATTATATACCATCGAGTATCTGGTTCTTTGGAAAAACTTTTTTTTTAATTTTTGTAATCATGTGGTTCAGGTGGACATTCCCACGTTTACGTATTGACCAGTTACTGACGTTGGAATGGAAATATTTATTGCCGATAAGCATGTTTAATTTATTATTGGTAACAGCAATTGCGATTTTGGGTTGGCATTTTTGACCTCACCCCAACCCCTCTCCAAAAGGAGAGGGAACTTGAAGATTGAAGCGAAGATGAATGCGGATGGTAATAAAAGTGGAAAGGAGAAAAAATATTGAATTGTTAGTACTTATGTAAAATTAAAAATCAAAAGCCCGGCCTCCCTCTCCTTTGGAGAGGGAACAAGGGTGAGGTCAATATGTTTATAGTAAAATACATAAAGGAGGTTTTCAGCGGCGTAAAATCACTGCTTGTAGGCATGCGCCGCACCGGCTATTATTTTACGCATCATAAAGAAATCATCACGCAGGAATACCCCGATAACAGGGATACTTTAATTCTGCCTGAAAGATTTAAAGGCGAAGTGGTGCTGATACATGATGAACACAATGAACACGCCTGTACCGGTTGTACTGCCTGTGAACTTGCCTGTCCGAATGCAACCATTAAAATTGTTACCAAGTTTGATATTACACCTGAAGGCAAAAGGAAAAAGGCGATTGATAAATTTGTATACCACCTGGAATTATGTACCATGTGTAATTTGTGTATCATAGCATGCCCAACGGATGCAATTAAGATGGCACAAACATTTGAGCACAGTGTTTTCAATAGGGCCGACCTGACCAAGATTTTAAATAAGCCGGATTCAAAAATAAGAGAGGGGATAGAATAATAATGAATGGATCAACGATCATATTCTACTTGCTGTCTGCAATTACCCTGGTAAGTGCGGTGCTGGCAGTTACCACCAGGATGATATTCCGTGCGGCTATCTATTTATTATTTACACTGATTGGTATTGCCGGCATTTACTTCTGGCTGCAATACGAATTTATTGCAGCAGTGCAGATCGTAGTTTATGTGGGAGGGATTGTGGTATTGATCATTTTTTCCATTTTTCTTACACAACAGGCAGGAGAACTGTTACACAAACCTACATTTGGAAGACAATTATTTTCGGCACTGGCGGCTTTTTGCGGCCTGGCATTGGTGATGCTGCAGTTAGTACAACATACATTTACGCCAACTACCAATAAAGCCATTGAACCAACTGTTGCCAATATTGGTAATCAAATGCTGGGGATTGATGAGGGAGGATACTCATTGCCTTTTGAATTAGTAAGTATCTTATTGCTGGCTGCATTGATCGGTTGTATTGTGATTGCATTAAAATCAAAACCAGAAACTGAATGATGGAGCCGGGACTATATCATCTCTTATTCATAAGTACAGCCCTGTTCTTCATTGGGGTGTATGGTTTTTTTACAAGGCGCAACCTTGTTACCATATTGATGAGTGTTGAACTGATACTAAATAGTGTGAACCTGAATTTTATTGCATTCAACAAATATTTGTGGTGCGATAAAATGGATGGTTTGTTCTTTACCATTTTTATTATTGCGATTGCTGCTGCAGAAGCAGCGGTTGCCATTGCCATCATTATTAATTTATACCGGAGTCATAAATCTATTGATGTAGAAGATGCGGAACAGTTGAAGTATTAAGAACCCCCTCCGCCCCCTGAAGGGGAACTAAGGAGGAGATGTAAGTGACGATAGAAGGTTAGAATTTTGTACTGGTAAAAGAATTATTAAAATTAAAAACTGCCAACTTCCAGTTCTCCCCTTGCATCGGGAGGTTGGGGTGAGGCCTCAAATGCCAAACGCAACTTACATAGCACTCATTCCTTTGCTTCCACTGGCAGGATTTTTAATGCTTGGGATATTTGGAAGAAAATATTTTAAAAATACTTCAGGCATTATTGGCACCACATTATTATTGATCTCAACTGTACTGGCATTATATACAGCCTACGGTTATTTTTTTGAGTATGGAAAGGTTGATGGAATTTATCAAAAACTGGTTCCGCTTAAATATACCTGGTTACAATTTTCAGAAGGGGTATCAATTGATATGGGCATCATCCTCGACCCCATTTCTGTAATGATGCTGGTTGTGGTAACTTTTATTTCGTTGATGGTGCATATCTACAGTCTGGGTTATATGAAGGGCGATGAACGTTTCCCGGTTTATTATGCATTCCTTGGTCTCTTCACTTTTTCTATGCTGGGGCTTGTAGTTTCCTCTAATATTTTCCAGATATATATATTCTGGGAATTGGTTGGTGTTTCTTCTTTCTTATTAATAGGATATTATTATGATAAGCCCAGTGCGGTTGCTGCCTGTAAAAAAGCTTTTATTGTTACTCGCTTTGCCGATGTTGGATTTTTGATCGGCATATTGATCCTGTCTTTTCATTCCGGCACGCTTGATTTTAATACATTGATTGCAACACTTACTTCGCCTGAATCTGCAGGATACAAAAGTGCCGCCGCCGCATCTTTCATTGGTGTGTCTGCATTAACCTGGGGATTAGTTTTAGTATTTATCGGTGGCGCTGGTAAGAGTGCCATGTTTCCGTTGCACATTTGGTTGCCCGATGCAATGGAAGGTCCCACGCCGGTTTCGGCTTTGATACATGCAGCAACCATGGTTGTCGCGGGTGTGTTTTTAGTGGCAAGATTATTTCCTGTGTTTGCCATTTCATCTCCCAATGCATTAAGTATGGTAGGCTATGTGGGTGCAGTCTCGGCATTGATTGCCGCTGTAATTGCATGCACACAAACCGACATTAAAAGAGTGCTTGCCTATTCCACCATGAGCCAGATTGGGTATATGATGTTTGCATTAGGTGTTTCCAAATATGGTGGAGAAGATGGCTTGGGTTATACCGCATCCATGTTTCATTTGTTTACCCACGCTATGTTCAAAGCATTGCTATTCTTAGGTGCAGGCGCTGTAATACATTATATACATAGCAACGAAATGAAAGACATGGGCGGCCTTAGAAAGTATTTGCCCATAACGCACATTACTTTTTTAATTGCATGCCTTGCTATTGCTGGTGTACCGCCATTTGCAGGTTTCTTCAGTAAGGAAGAAATTTTATTGGCTGCTTATCAGCACAACCAAATTATTTACTGGATAGCATTGATCACATCCGGCTTAACTGCTTTTTATATGTTTCGGTTATACTTTTCAATTTTTTGGGGTCGTAAAAGCCCCTCTCCTTTGGAGAGGGGTTGGGGTGAGGTCAAAGGCGAAGGAGGTTTTGCCATGATGATGCCGTTGATTTTATTAGCTGTTGGCGCTGCTGTTGCAGGCTTTATTCCTTTTGGGCATTTCGTTAGTTCCGATGGAACGAAACTGGAAACTGAATTTCATTTAATGTTTTCTATTGCACCGGTTGCATTGGGTTTAGCTGGTATTTTTATTGCCATGTGGATGTATAAAAAACAAAGCGATAAACCGGATAAGATTGCATCGGCGTTAAGTGGCTTGTACAAAGCGGCTTATCATAAATTCTATATTGATGAGATCTATACATTCATCACCCAAAAAATAATTTTCAATCTTATAGGAAGGCCGGCAGCATGGTTTGATAAAAATGTAGTAGATGGTTTGATAAATGCAACCGGTAATGGCACCAAAGATATTTCTGAATCTATCAAAGGTTTGCAATCGGGTAAAGTACAATCTTATGCTATTTATTTTTTAGCAGGGGTTATTGGTTTGGCTTTGTTGTTTATTTACTGGTGGACATAGTTAATTGAATTAAGAAAAGCGCATGAATTTATCGTTATTGATATTGTTACCATTGTTAACTGTCACGGCTGTATTGCTGATGCGTAATGCTTTCCAGGTCAGATGGGTGTCGCTTGCAGGTGCATCGCTTCAGCTGGTAATGGCATTTGTATTGCTTATTCTTTTTAACCGGCAAAGGGCAGCAGGTAATACAACACAAATGCTGTTTGAAACACAATACAATTGGTTTCCTTCATGGAATATAAGTTTTCATCTGGGTGTTGATGGTATTTCAGTAGCAATGATACTGTTAACTTCTTTTGTTGTAATCGCCGGCGTACTGGTTTCGTGGAATGTTACTAAAATGACAAAGGAATTTTATTTCCTGCTCATTTTATTAAGTCTGGGTGCTTACGGCTTCTTTATTTCACTCGACCTCTTTATCCTGTTTTTCTTTTTAGAGATTGCGGTGATTCCAAAATATTTACTCATTGGCATTTGGGGAAGTGGTAAAAAAGAATACGCTGCCAATAAACTGGCACTGATGTTAATGGGTGGTTCCGCATTGGTATTGGTTGGTTTACTGGGAATTTATTTTTCAACCAAGGAGCACAGTTTTGATTTGATGAAACTGGCAGCAATGAATATACCGGTGCAAACTCAAATGATTTGCTTCCCATTATTGTTTATAGGCTTTGGCGTGTTTACGGCGTTGTTTCCCTTACATACCTGGGTGCCGGATGGTCATTCGTCAGCCCCAACAGCAGGTTCTATGTTCCTGGCAGGAATTTCTATGAAACTGGGTGGCTATGGTTGTTTGCGTGTTGCAACATACATCATGCCCGAAGGCGCAAAAGAATATGCAACCATCATTATTGTACTTTCTGTAATCGCAATTTTATATGGTGCCTTCGCTACCATGATGCAGAAAGATCTGAAATACATCAACGCTTATTCATCTGTTAGTCATTGCGGGTTTGTTTTGCTCGGCATTGGCATGTTAACCAAAACATCCATGACCGGTGCGGTAATGCAAATGGTTTCGCA
This sequence comes from Chitinophagales bacterium, assembly GCA_038204855.1. GTDB lineage: Bacteria > Bacteroidota > Bacteroidia > Chitinophagales > Chitinophagaceae > Ferruginibacter. The sequence goes on along the minus strand of JBBRCM010000011.1, from coordinate 30,270 downwards.
TGGTTTAATGACGGCACTTTTCTTTGCCGTTATAGGTATGATATACGAACGCACACATACAAGGCAAGTGAATGAAATGGGCGGCCTATTAAAACGAATGCCTTTTATTGGTACCGTGTTATTTATTGTTGGCTTGTGTTCGCTGGGTTTACCTGGGCTGAGTGGTTTTGTTGCCGAAATAACGGTATTCATGGGTTCCTGGCAACATCCCGATGCGTTTAGAAGAGTAGCAACCATTCTTGCATGTTTATCTATTGTGGTAACAGCAGTATATATTTTAAGAGCCATTACAAAAACTGCGATGGGTCCGTTAAAGGAAGGATTTGAGTTATTGACTGATGCAACCTGGAACGAAAAACTGGCGGCTTTGGTACTGATAGCAGGCATTGTAGCGATTGGTGTAGCGCCCTTCTGGTTGAATCATCTGGTTACTCCCGGAGCAGAAGTAATTATGCAAAAATTGGCAATACCAAAATAAAGAACTGAATGAATGAAATGCTGACATTGATGAAACCCGAACTGGTATTAACCGGTATCATTTTTCTCCTCCTGTTTATAAAAATAGGCAAGGGGCTGAAGAATGAAACCATGTTATTGCTTATACAGGTTTTGCTGTTGCTGAATTTTATTGTTGGCTTTTTCTTTAATGCCGAAGGAACTTTGTTTGGCGGCATGTACCAAACAACAGCCCTGATGGTATTTCAAAAAGATATTTTAAGTCTCGGGGTTTATCTCATCTCCTTATTGTTTGCAGACTGGTTTAAAAAATCAGAACACATGCCTGAGTTTTTTATGCTGATGCTTTCGGCATTGCTCGGTATGTTCTTTCTTATCTCCAGCGGAAATTTATTAATGTTCTTTTTAGCGTTGGAACTTTCAACCATTCCGGTTGCTGCCATGGCAAATTTTGATCTTGATAAAAAAAGATCTTCTGAGGCAGCCATGAAGATGATCCTGTCTTCAGCATTTTCTTCCGGTATTTTGCTTTTTGGTATTTCATTAATTTACGGGGCAACCGGCACCATTAGCTTTACAGAAATTCCCCAGCATTTGGATGGCAGTCCTTTGCAGGTAATGGCATTGGTATTTTTATTTTCAGCTTTCGCGTTTAAGTTATCCATTGTGCCTTTTCATTTATGGACGGCAGATGTGTACGAGGGGGCACCCATTGCTACCACCGCATTCTTATCAGTAATATCAAAAGGTGCCGTTGCATTTATATTTATGGCAACGCTATACAAAGTGTTTCAACCCATGCAGGCAACCTGGTATAATTTAGTGATGATACTGGCTGTTGCAACCATGGTTATTGGAAATCTTTTTGCTCTCAGGCAACAGAATATAAAACGCTTCCTGGCTTTTTCATCCATTGCACAGGTTGGTTTTATACTGGTAGGCATCAGCAGTAATTCTGCAGCAGGTACAACATCGGTTGTTTATTTTATTCTGATATACATATTTTCGAACCTGGCAGCATTTGGCGTGGCAGCAGCTATTGCGGCCAAAGCCAACCGGGAGAATATTGACGATTACAAAGGATTGTATCAAAGCAATTCATTCCTGAGTTGGGTACTGGCACTAGCTTTATTCTCACTGGCCGGAATTCCGCCTACGGCGGGTTTCTTTGGTAAATTATTTTTACTCACAGCAGGTGCATCCAAAGGAAGTTATCTGTTCATCATCATTGCCGCACTTAACATGATCATCTCGCTGTATTATTATTTACGGGTTATCCGTTCTGTATTTATGGATAAAAATGACCTGCCGATGGAAAAGATTCAGATAGAACGATCTGCAAAACTGGGCTTAATAATTTGTGCAGCAGGTATAATACTGATTGGAATATTGAGTTGGATTTATGATTACATCAACTCGTTGGTTTAGCAATACAAAATAATAAACTCAAAACCCATAACGTATTTATGGCCATAAATAAAAATCACGAATTTGAAGAACTGGATGGCGTTAAATGCGGCATCGTGGAAAAAAATGTACTAACTAAAAGGGTTGAGTTTTTAAAAAAATTACTGGAGTATAATAAATTTTCGGTTGTAGTTGTTCCATCTCCGCCAGCAAAAGTCGCAGCAGCACCAGTTGTAAAACCTGTAGAGGGAGAAGAAGCTGCTGCGCCTGTTGAAACAGCTCCACCGGTTATTACTCCTGAAACATTTACAGTGGGTGTTACAGATTATACCTTTAATACCATCAATGCCATTTATGGCCGGTTACTTAAAACACCTGATGGGCATGTGGTTACCATGGCATACTGGCATCAAAAAGAATCTGTAAGCCATGATGAAATTCCTTATTACGAGAATAATATTTAAGACCTAAAAAAAGCTAAAATGATTAATAATAAAAAGAAACTGATAGTTCCCGCTTTTGCGATATTCCTGATGGTTATGAGCTACTCCAGGTTAAAAGGATCTGAATGTATCAGACCAATACATATTGTAACATTGCTGGTTTTAGGAGCAGCAATCGGAGTGTTACTTGTAAATATTGTGAATTTGATAAAGGAGAAGAAAGGTTAACTGATCTTCTCCATCACTAATTTCTTAACATCAGCAATAGCAATTCTTTCCTGAACCATTGTATCCCTATACCTTATTGTGACGGTATTGTCTTCTTTAGTTTGATGATCAATGGTTACACAAAAGGGAGTACCTATTGCATCCATACGACGGTAACGTTTTCCAATCGCATCTTTCTCTTCGTAAAAGCACATAAAGCTGCTCTTGCAATCATCCATCAATTCTTTTGCAATTTCTGGCAGTCCATCTTTTTTTGTTAAAGGAAGAATAGCCAATTTAGTTGGTGCAATCAAAGCCGGGATACGTAACACAACACGACTATCCTCTACGCCATTTTCATTAACCCATTTTTCTACTTCATAAGCCAGGCTGATGATGGTTAAGAAAAGCCTGTCTAAACCAACGGAAGTTTCTACCACAAATGGCGTATAGTTTCCGTAAGGTTTATTAGTTGCAGGATCCACATCGTTATCAAAATACTGGATTTTCTTTTTGCTGTATTCCTGGTGCTGTTTCAAATCAAAGTCGGTACGGCTGTGAATGCCTTCCAGTTCTTTCCAGCCAAAAGGAAATTCAAATTCAATATCCATAGCAGCATCGGCGTAATGCGCCAGCTTCACATGATCATGAAAACGTAATTTTTCCGCAGGAATACCAAGGCTTTGGTGCCATTTTATTCTTTCTGCCGACCAGAACTTATACCATTCCATTTGCGTGCCGGGGCGAATGAAGAATTGCATTTCCATCTGTTCAAATTCACGCATGCGGAAAATAAACTGGCGTGCAACAATTTCATTTCTGAAAGCCTTACCGGTTTGTGCAATACCAAAGGGTATTTTCATCCTGCCGGTTTTTTGTACATTTAAAAAATTTACAAAGATGCCTTGTGCAGTTTCGGGCCGCAGGTACACTTTATTATCATCCGGGTTATCGGCCGCCACAGCACCAAACTCTGTAGAGAACATCAGATTAAACTGGCGTACGTCTGTCCAGTTGTAGGTTTTACTAACGGCACATTTTATTTTATTGTCTTCAATTAATTGTTTAAGACCTGCGTAATCATCTTTATCCAGTAAACTATCCATTAATGCTAAAGCATCTTTTGCCAACTGCTCATTACCTGCAGCCACTTGCTCATCTGCAAAACCTTCAATTAAATGATCAACCCTGTATCTTTTGTTACTGTCTTTATTATCAATCATCGGGTCGCTGAAATTATCAACGTGGCCGCTGGCTTTCCAAACCGTTGGGTGCATAAAAATAGCCGCATCAATGCCCACAATATTGTCGTGCATTTGCGTCATGCTTTTCCACCAGTAATCACGTATGTTCTTTTTTAACTGGGCACCGTTTTGGCCATAGTCATATACAGCCGCCAAGCCATCATAAATTTCGCTGCTTTGAAAAATATAACCGTACTCTTTGCAATGCGAAATTAATTCCGCAAAATTGTTTGTTTCGTTTGCCATAAGGCTGTAAATATAAAGATTGATTGGCTGCTTAGAAAATTAGGTTTACTATTTAAGAGGCTGATCATTTACAAATGCCTCAAATAATGCTCCGGATTGTCAAGGAAGGTTTTGGTAATCCGGTAATGATCTGTCTCTTTATAATCAACAATTTTCATCGAATCCTCCTGTATTTCGTAAAGTGTAGCACCGGGTATGCCCATGAGAATGGGAGAATGTGTAGCAATAATAAACTGGGCATTGTTGCTTTTTATAATTTCTAAAATTAAAAAAATCAACGATAATTGTTTTAAAGGTGATAAGGCTGCTTCAGGCTCATCCAGTAAAAAAATGCCTTTATCACCTATCCTGGTTTGCAAAATTTTAAGATAAGCCTCGCCATGTGAAAATGCCTGCATGTTTTCGCCGTAATTTTTCCGCATTTCAAACAAGCCGAAATTCATGTTTTCGCTCATCCTGTTAATAATACTTTCATCAACCGCCCCTTTTAATTCGCTTAAATCGCCCGCTATTTTATTCCGTTCATTTTCTACTGAGTTGATAAAATCGCTGAAATCTTCTGCCCTGAAAAAGAAACCTTTGCTGGTATTTCTTTTCCATTCGATTTCTAAATACGGCTGTAAAACTTCGGCAGCTTCAAAGCCGGTTCTGTTGTTGGCTTTTATAAAACCGCCAATCAATGGCAGGTTTATTTTGTAGGCTATGGCTTCCAGTAAAGTAGATTTTCCGCTTCCGTTATCACCAACAAAAATGGTCACCTTACTATTCAATATTATTTCTTTTGCAAACTTTACAGCCGGTATATTAAATGGAAAGGGTTGTTGCGTTTCTGTATTGACTGAAAAAGATTTCACGAAAGGCATGACAAATATTTTGGTATCCTGATTTGTGACAAATAAAGATAGATTATGCTGACATAATAGCGCTCAGTCAGTCTTTTATTTTTAAGCATATATTTGTTGGCATAATCTAAAAATGTGGCCGGCAACTTTCAATTACCCAATAAAAAGCCCTCTGCCCTGGAGCGGTTTGGTTTGTATTACCTGAATTTTTTCAGGAAAAGAGACCTTACCCATACCGTATTTGATTTTACGGATGAAGAGCTGGCTGCCAAAATCAAAAAGATTACCATTAAAGGAATTTTGCTTTCCACAATTACAGGTATCATACTGGTCTTCCCTACGGTTTGGGTAGATGTTTATTTTGCTGAAAAAATATGGTATGTGCATTATGGCTGGGTTGTGGGCGTAACGCTGGTTTCTATCCTGATTGAATTTTACCTGCTTTTTATTATCGCTTTAAAGGCGGTGTATGAAGTAAGCGACGTTATTAATATGCGTGCCAATCCCAAAGAGTTCTTACAATCGGGCGTTTTCAGCGTAAAGAATATATTGGCAAGAACAGCGCTGGAACTGCCCGATCCGGAATTAAAGCTATTGGGTATTGATCCTTTTAAACGGATATCAAAAAAGAATCTACTGGTTTTGGGACTGATTTACAAAGCGAAAATATTTGTTACCAATTTTGTTCTAAAATATGGGTTAAAATTTTCGGTAGGCGAAGCCATTCTAGGAATTCCTATTTTGTACGAAGCTTTGTTTGTAGAAGCATTCTGGAACGGCGTTGTTTTAAAAAGGGTGGTGCATGAGGCCAGGTTGCGCCTTTTTGGTTTTGCACTGGCCAATCATATTGCTGATTGTATAATTAAAAATAAGCAACTTGATAAGCTTTCGCCTGAGGCCGAAATCGGCTGCATGCGGGCTATTGGCAATGCCGTGGTTATGACACAGAATTACCATCCCAACATGATCTTGCTGTTGCTGGAATTTCAACAGCTTTTAAACTTAAGTGAAGAAAATAAATACGACGACTGGAACCTGTTTATTGAAACACTGCAGAATGTTACAGAAAAGGAACGAAACTTTTTATTGGATCTTTTTACCGTTTCTGTTGCCTTTGATGGTAGAGTTTCCAGGTTGGAGCAGGAGAATTTAAAGGCTGCCTATGGCAACGATTATGACTTGTATTATCCACGGCTTGTAATGCTTACACAACATTTAAAAGCAGGACGATTGAATGCAGCCTATAAATTATGTCGCCTGGATTTTAATGCAGGATAAAAATATGATTACAGAAGAAAAAATTAAAGAGGTAAGAAAGCAATTAAGATCGGGCATCCCGCTGGGAGAAATAAAAAATGACCTCACAAAAGAAGGATATACCGATGATGATATTGATAAAGTGTTTGTACCGCACAAACCCGATATGAGAAGCTGGTACTTATTTTTTGCAATAATCTTTTTTATTGCCGGTATTTGGATCTTTTCATTATTGCTAATTGCCGCATCAGCAGTACTGTTCTCTCTGTATTACGTTGAATGGCAGAAAACACGCAAAGAAAAATCGTCGTAGGTTTTTTATGTAACAGGAGGAGTTGTATCGGTTGTTTTTATCACAGCTTTTTTTTCCGGTTGTTCTACTATCGACTTTTCAGACTCTACTTCAATTTCCTGAACCCAAACGGCATAATTATTTGGATAAATCCGGGACCCCGAATGTGCAGCATATACATGAGTAAATACTGCACCAAAGTATAAGATCATTGCAGAGTAATAGACCCAAAGTAACATTACAATAACAGAGCCTGCTGTACCATAAGTAGAAGAAAGTTTACTGTGCCCCAGATAATAGCCAATCAAAAATTTGCCCAACATAAAAAGTATGGCAGTTGTAATGGCACCAGCTCTTACATGTTTCCATTTAATACGGGCATCGGGCAGCACTTTAAATATCATGGCAAACAGTAATGCCGTAATACCAAAGGTGATAATAACATTTACGGCATATACCATGATAACGGTAAGCTCGGGGAACATCCTGGTAAGCCGGGTGATAAGCAGATCCATCAATCCATTAATAAGTAATGAAACCAGTAACAAAAAGCCAAGGCTTATTACCAGCGAAAAAGAAAGCAGCCGGTTGATAAGCATTTTCAAAAAGCCCGTTCCTTTTGGTTTAGATTTTAATTTCCAGATATGATTTATGGAGTCTTGTATTTCGCTGAAAACACTGGTTGCTCCAAAAACTAAAGTAACAATGCCAACAATTGTGGCAAAATAACTACTGCTAGATAATGCAGCCCCCCGTATGGTTTGTTGTATCTGCATAGCAGCTTCGGTGCCTACAAATTCCGCTATCTGGTGGTATAAAGTCCCTTCAATGGCTTCACGTCCATAAAAAATATTACTTACAGAAATTACGATAATGAGCATGGCAGGCAAAGAGAAAATGGTATAAAATGCCAGGGCAGCACTCAGTTTTAAAACCTTGTTGTCAATAAAATCCGAAAACGACTGCTTTGTTATTGACCATATATCTTTTACAGAAAATTTCATGTTGTTATTTTAAATTTTCATTCTGACGGATTATTTAAAAAAAAATAATCAGCAAATGTTTCTAAGGGAAGCATTAAAAGAAAAAATAGCGGTTATTTTGAACTCTCAGGAACCTGGTGCTTTATTTTTTCTTTGGTCGCCTGTATCGCCTTATATAATGCATCGTTATCAGTAAGAAATTGGAGGAGCCTTTCTCCAGGTGTTTTTTCAAGCCAAAGTTTAAGTTGAATTTCAAGGATATGTTTTGGTGTATCTGTCATTTTAAATAATAGTGAAGGTATTTAATTTTAATGACAGCACCCATTTATCGATATAGTCACGATCCAAAATATTAATTGAAGCCAGTGCCTTGATATCTTCTATTTGTAATGCACTTTTGCTTTGTTGAATCCAAATGAGCTTTGAGATAAGCAAATCCTCAGGAGAAACTAAAAATATTTCCATACCAAGAAAACTAATTGGTTTTCTTCTTTCAAACTCAACCAAACGATAAGGTTCATTTTTCAATATCATAAAATCAGCTTTATAACTGCTTTTGTGATCAATAATATTAAACATCCCTTTATTTGCTATTGCTTCTTTTACCGCATCTTCATCACAATAATAATTATCCTTGAACTGCTCAAGTAAGTCTGGAATGTCTTTGGGTTGCAGATGTACTATGAAATCAAAATCTCTTGTAAACCTGGGTAAAGCATAGATACTCATAGCCACACTTCCGGAAAGCATGTAAGGAATTTTATTTTCATCAAAGTAAGATACCAGCACTTTTAAAAATTCAATCATCGGATATTTTTAGAAATTTCATTTTAATTTTTCATTCTGCTTATGCCTTTCTGCGTCTCTGATATTTTTCTTTTCAAAATTCTTTTGCAATGCCTCTGTTAAGTTAACACCGGTTTGGTTTGCCAGGCAAATCAGTACCCAAAGTACATCTGCCATTTCATCTCCAAGGTCTTTCCCCTTGTCTGACTCCTTAAAAGATTGTTCGCCATACTGCCGCACCATCAGCCTGCTTAACTCACCAACTTCCTCCATTAGTATGCCAAGGTTTGTAAGTTCGCTGAAATATTTTACGCCAACGGTTTTAATCCATTGGTCAACTTTTAGCTGAGCCTCATTAATTGTTATATCACTCATATTGTTTAGTATTAACTTCAGTATGCTTATTTAACAAAGATACCGCCATAGTTTTCCGGTTTGTGATCAGTATTTTTATTTGTTTAAGCAGTGTAATAATCTGCCCCACTTAATTCAATATGTTAGAAGCTACAATTTATTTACCTAAATTACTTCTTTAAACGGTAATTAAATTAATGAAAGTCCGGCTGCTATTTTTTCTTTTATTTTTTTCTGTTAAAGCATTTTCGCTGACTGCTTATCAAATTGATAGTATGTGGGGTGTATTTAATAACGCCAGGCAGCCAATATCAGAAAGGTGTATGCTTTGTACCGGCTTCACTTTGAGTATGATGATGAAAACCCGGATAAGGCTATTAACCTTGCCAGGTTGGTAATAGCAGCAAGCCAAAAACATAATTATAACATAGGGACAGGTGTTGCAGAAATAATGTTGGGCAATGCGCTCACCTATAAATACTCTAAAGACAGCGCTGCCATACACCGGGATAATGCCATTGCAAAATTGCTGTTATGTAGTGGTAGCGAATTTTACCTGGCTTATGCTTATATGTACAAAGCAGAATCGCTGGCAGATAGGGGTTTTAGAGACTCGGCAGCAGTACTGTATGATATAGCTTTAGATATCTGCATAAAAAAATCAGACTACTTAAGCGCAACAGATATTTTGTTGCATTACGCTGGCGATTGCAGACGCGGAGCCAATTACCAAAAGGCAAGTACCGTTTTATCAAAAGCCATTTTGCTGGCGGAAAAATATAATTACCAGCAATTTATTGCTGCCATTTATATTGAGATGGCAGAAGTGTTTAAACTAACAGGCAACAACAGTAAATACGAAGAGTATATTTTAATGGCGTACAATAAAACTTTACTGTACAATAGCGGTTTAAAATTAGCCAGAAACCTCAGCCGTATAAGCATACTGTTTCAGGAAAAAAAGAACGAGGCTGCCTGTTTACAAATTGGGCGTATTTATGACAGTCTTGCTAAAGTTGATTTAAACCAGAATATCATTAACATGCGTAATGGCTATTGGGCAAAATATTATCTTACCAAAGATAAGCCTGAAAAGGCTTTAGCCTTTGCATTGACATTGCTTAACATGAGTCGGAATAACAATTGGGGCACTGGCCATGCAGGGCATTTTGTATCGGTAGGTAAATGTCTCAGCAACATGAAGCAGTATGGAAAATCGCAATTGTATTTTGATTCTGCATTTGTACTGGCATCTAAATACAAATACCAAACAACAATACTTGATGTGTATCGTAACAAAGCAAATACATATAAAGCCGCCGCCGATTTTGAGAACAGTAACAGCTTCCTTACAAAATTTATTGAGCAAAGTAAGATGATGACGGAAGATGAAAATAAAAAGAAAATGGCAGAGATGCAGGCTGTTTACGATGTGGAAAAAAGAAATACCCAGATAGTTTCCTTGAATGAAGAGAATGCGCAACGGTCAAAAGAAAGAAATGTTTTTATCGGCTTTAGTTTGCTCGTAGGTATTTTACTTGCTGTAAGTATTGTAGCCTTTATCAATAAAAGAAAGGCCAATAAGCTGCTTACAAAACAAAAGCAAGAAATTATTGATAAAACGGAAATGCTGAATCAACAGGCGGCACAAATTGCCAAGCTGCAAACACAGATGAATCCGCATTTTATTTTTAATGCTATTAATTCTGTGCAGCGTTTTGTATTGCAGGAAGATAAAAATAAAGCGCTTGATTATTTGAATGACTTTGCCCGGCTGATGCGGATGACATTAAATAATTCAGATAAAGAATTAATTACTTTAAAAGAAGAGAAAGCTTTTTTAACCTACTATTTAAAATTTGAAATCCTTCGGTACCAGGATCAATTTACTTACACGATAGTAAATGATGCCGAATTGGATGAAGACATTGTTGAACTGCCACCGATGCTGGTACAGCCTTATGTAGAGAATGCGATAAAGCACGGGCTGATATCAAAAGAAGAAAAAGGCGTGCTGACAATAAAATTTGAATTAACCAACATTGATAATACAGAAAGACTTAAAATTGTAATTGAAGATAATGGCATTGGCAGGAAGGCAGCCGCGGATCTGAAAATTGGTGCAGCTATTGAGCATGAATCAAAAGGAATGGAGATAACTGCTAACCGTGTAACAGCGATCAATAAAAAATATTTGAATATTGATGAATCAGTAATTAAAATTGTTGATCTGTATGATAATGAAAAAGCCACGGGAACAAGTGTAGCAATTCTATTGCCTTACCTTGATAATTTTTAAAAATGATAAAAGTAGTTTTAATAGATGATGAGCCGGGAAATCTGGAGCTGATGCAGGAAATGCTGCATCAGTACTGCAAAAGTGTTGCGGTGTGCGGCGCTGCTACTACCATTAAAGTTGCTGTTGAATTGATCAATACGCATCAACCTGATTTAATATTTCTGGATGTGGAAATGAAAAGCGAAACAGGATTCGATCTGTTCAAACATTTTCCTTCTCCGGGGTTTCAGGTGATATTTGCAACGGCGCATGAGCAGTATGCCTTACGTGCTATACGATCATCTTGTTTGGAATATTTATTAAAACCCATTGATTATAAAGAAGTAATAGCAGCGGTAGATAAGTTTGAAAAGCAGCAACAACTTGCTTTTACACAAAAGAGAATGGAAATTTTACTGGATAATATCAGTGGCAAAAAACACCAGATCAGCAAAATTGCCATACCCACAAGTGATGGCTTGATTTTTATCAATACCAATGAAATTATTTATTGCGAGGCCAGTGGAAACTATACCCTCATTAATACAGCCAGTGAGCGCATAACATCATCTAAAACTTTAAAAGAGTACGAGGAAATGCTTACGAATCCTGTTTTCTTCCGGTGCCACAAATCTTTTCTCATCAATCTCGATTTTGTAAAAAAATTCAGCCGGGCCGATGGCTTTAGGGTACAAATGCAAAATGAAGCTTGGATTGATATTGCAGTAAGAAAAAAGGATGAGTTTATCAGCATTTTCGAAAAGCGCTAAAACGTTCATCTTCTTTTTCTCTACGTTCATCCTCCCATTATCAACTTTCAGTAAACGGGCATATTTAGCGGTTGCAAGCGTTATACATTAGTAGCTTCAAAGTATAAATATGAAATCGAAATATTTTTTAATTACAGCAATTTTACTGTTAACCGCCACTTCAAACTTTGCCCAATTAAATGGGTTACTTAAAAAAGTTAAGACCACATCTGGTAGTAATAGCAATACCGGCAGCGGTGCAACACAAACCAGCACAACACAAGGCAGCGGCACATTTAGAGAAGGAGACAGGGTGGAAGTTAATTACCGTGAATTATGGAGAAAAGGAACTGTAAATCAAATGAGCAGCGCAGGCCGAGTGCAGGTGCAATTAGATGAAGGAGGGCCAACCATGTGGATGGAAGCTAATACTGTAAGAGCTATTGATGAACCCAACAGGGCAGATGTAAAGAAAGCTTTAGTGGAAAAACGACCTTACAAAGTGAACGATTTTGTGGAGTGGACGAATAAAAGCGACCTGCGGTCGTTTGGTAAAGTATCAAGCATACCAAATGAAAGCCAGGTTTATATATCTGAAGAAGGGAATAGTGAAATATTAAAAAATAATAGTGATGTTGCTAAATCAATACCTGGCACTGGTAAATTTAAGGCAGGAGAAAGAGTTGCTGTTGTTGGCCTGGGTGGGTATGATATGGCCACAATAAGAGAGGCGGGACCCGGTGGCTATCGCCTTGAAGATGCAAATATTAATGTAAGCAGGTTATGGCATGAAAAAGATTTGTATCGCTTCAACGAAGAAAGCTTTAAAGCGGTTACAGCACCAATCGCCGCCTTGCTGGACAAATTACAGGCCATTGCAATTGAGAAATACGGATACTTTAGTATGACGGGCAGCGAATTAAAAACGGCACTTTCAAAGATAGAAGAACTTCAACGCGTATTGCAACCCGAAAGAGATAACCTGCCCTTTACCACAAAATTTGAATGGAAAAAAAATCCAAACTATGCCCTTTCATTATTGCAACTGCATAAGGAACTTATCTATTTAGATGTATGTAACGGAGATACTACCATAACTGCATCGCAGGCTTTGGTAAATGAACTGGAGGCATTGCCAACAGATTATGTAGAGCTTTGGAAACTGGGCGACACTCCCGGCACTTTTATGAACTTTTTTACACTAAAAAATGGCTATGATGATTATGATGCCAAGTACAAAGATTACCGCAACAACCGGGTTGCCTGTTTGGAAGTTTTGGGCAAGACAGAGAAAAATGATTTTACACTAATAAAAACAACATACGACAAAAAAGCTGCAGCTTTAATGACAAGCATAAAAACCTTTAGCGATAATTTTAAATTTGAAATGAATGCCCACAACCCTGCACTGGAAGCATTGGCTAAAGCCGCATTTTTAAAAACAGAACCCGGTGCCAGCGTACTTAAAAGCTGGTTGGTTGATCCTGTTTATAAAATACGAAGTAATAGCCTGGGCATACCTGAGTATAAATATTTACTGGTGCATTTATTAGTACAGGTACCTAAATTTAAAACACAATTTTATGTGCAGGTAGATGTAGTGAGCCAATACAGCGGTGGCGGGTCTTATGCAGCACCCAAAGCAACGCATACCCCTGAACAATGGGCTTATAAAGAGTACCTGATTGGTAAATAAAACTATTTTGATACGCACACCATCAGCTTACTTCAGTGTAAATAAAATAATCCTGTAATCATATAAATTATCGTGTTACAATGAAAATATCTTGTATAGTTTGCTTTAGTTTTTTAGTTCTAATTTCCTGTAATAACGGTGGCAATAAAACAGCAGGAGATAAATTATATGCCGATGTATTTGCTAAACACCAGCCTCGTATTACAGAGCTGCGTAGTTTTTTAAGCAGTTTAACAGGTACTTTAAAAGATGCTGATTCAACTGCTGTTACTGTTAGCAGTGCCAATCCGGTTATCGATCTTGGCAATAACGATACAACGGGTAACACACTAATACTGCAGTATCATTTACTGGCCGCCCCCGAAGGTTTTACTAGCTATGATAGTCTTTTTGGATTGTACTATAACCTGCTTGCAGCAGAAGCTTTTAAATGGAGTGGCACAACAAAAGAAAGGATGATTTTTGCACAGGATTATCTGAAGGATGAAGATGTAGAAAAGAAATTAGCACCGCTTTCTACAACGCGGTTTCCCTATTTATTAATTGTAAAAGCTACAAAGTTTAATCCATTAATAAATAATGAAGATGGAACTTTTACCGGAGGTTCTGCTACCGCCTCTTTTTATTTGTACGACTGGCGTATCAAAAAACAATTATCTGCTATTTCACTAGCGGCAAAGCCAGATCAACAGATGTTGTATGCTTACCAGGCAAAGGGTGGCTCGGGTGCAAAATTTAAAGCCGCCGCAAAAAAAGCAAAAGAAACAATGGAGAAAGATATGCGTACAAAGCTGTATAGCTGGTTAAAAGAAATTACTGGCGGCGCTGCAATTGTTCCGCAGTTATAATATTAAGTTTTTAAGATAATAATACTTAGTCAAAAATTGAAAATAATTGTTTCTATACTGTTTATAATTGCTTTTACCATGCAGGTAACAGCACAGGTGGCTATATCCAATCAACCGGATAGTAATTATTATACCATGGTAGTAAATACTTGTAAAAGATTTACACCAACTGAATATGACATAGTAAATGTAAAGCCAAATACTATTCCAGGTGGAATGCTGGATACACTCAAAAAATATGATTGGTTTATTATTGGCAGTTTTGGATATACAGAAGCAACGTTAAGAACACCGTTTAGTAAATTAAAAAATCAGTTTGACGGAGACAGCTACCAGTTTGATTTTAAGCGATATTGTAAAGATGGAATTGTAGCAGAATTTTATTTGCAAAAGACAATGAATGATATTAAAAGTGTATTTACAAACACTTTTAATAAAGCCATTGCAACAAAACTAACAGGAATAAAAAAAGCAGGAACAAAGTCGTACTTACAAACAATCGCTTACAACGAATCTGACTTTGAACAGATTGTTTTTTATAAAAATAAAATACTCGTAGTAGATGTTACCATGAATGGGAAAATGACCGACAAAAAAGTTAAGTACCGTAAAATGTATTATGGCGTTGAACAAAAATTTGACTGGTAAACCTTAAAATGAAATAAATGAATAAGAAAACAATTTTAATTATTGTAGCTGTGCTATGCTTTGTAGCCGCATTTGTAATGTGGAATTTCAGAAATGATTCGCACCTGTCTGAATTGGGCGACTTTGCCTGGGTACCTGTACCACTTGGTATTATTTGTGTTTTGGTAGTATTAAAATCAAAAAAATAAACCTTTAAAAATAAACAATGAAAATTTTTTTATCTGGCTTGGTTGTTACCCTGCTGATGGTTGCCTGCAACAATGGCGAAACGAAAGTAGCCGAAACAGCAGTTAAACCTGTAGACACCGTATCTGCTACAAAGCCAGCAACAGACACTGTGCCTTCAACACTAACTACGTTGGTGATTGCGGAAACACCCGAGGCAATGGGTGCAGAATTGTGCAGGCTAAACAAAGCTATAAAAACTGCTAAGGCAATTGGCGACCAGGCAATGGCTGATATATCTCAAAAAAAATACAATGAGTATAATAAAGTTTTAAAAGAAAAATTTAGTAATGATGATGCTGCCAAAAGAACTATTAAGGAAATTATGGAACAATGCGATAAGAATTAAGTAACCTAAATTTAAAAAAATAAGTATGAAAAAAGTATTCATTGTTGCTTTAACAGCAACTGTATTTATGGCCTGCAACAACGGCGAAACTAAAACAACTGCAACAGATAAACCTGCAACCACCGAAGCTGCTAAACCGGCTGCAACTGGGCAAGATGCCGAACTAACTACCTGGCTTGGAGGTAAAATGCTAAACTCCACACAGGCAGATAAAACTACTGATATGTTTGATAAACTGAAGTTAAATGCTGATGGCACCTGCATTGATAAGGACAATAATTCGGCCAAATGGAAAGTAGAAAACGGTGAGTTTGTTTTTATAGCTGCTATGGAAATAAAAAAGAAAATAGAGAAAAAAGATGAAACAACTGCAGTTCTAAAAGGAGCGATACAGGATGATACTTATACCTTAACAGCAATTAAATAAATTTTCACAAACCTAATAATTACAAAAAAGCACGCAAATTATGAAAAGAATATTTATAGCAATAACAACAGCGGCAATTTTATCTGCCTGCGGTGATTCAAAAACAGATTCAAAAACGGGTACAGATGAGAAAGCAAAAGAAGTGGTTGAAGCTGCACCGGCAAAAATAACAGGCAAGGAAGGCGCTGCAAAATTACCTGGTAAATGGCAACTGGATGCTGTATCTGGTGAGAACCTGACTGCAACAGAAAAAACTGCAACAATTGAATACAGAGCCGACGGCACATTTACACAAGGCAGGGATGGCAAACAAAGAACAGGCGAATGGTTGTATGAAGGCGAAGGATCGAATTTTATTAACATGACGGCAGATGGGAAAAGCGAACCTTTGCAATTAGTGTCTTGCGATGATAATATTTTAAAAGCGATTGCTGTAAAAAATAATATGATAACAACTGATACTTTAACCTTAAAACGAATTAAATAAGTAACAGCATGAAAATTATATCTCTTTTTAAAATAGCAATACTTGTCGCAATTTTTTTTACAGTGGCATGTAATAGTAAGACTGAAGAAAGTGCAAAACCATCATTGAAAGGTACGTGGCAAATAAGCAAAGCCACGGGTGCCATGCCCGAAAGGCAGGTTGGTAACACTTACCTGTTTACAGATACTTCTTTAAACATAACCGAGTTTGGTGTTACTTTTAGCGGCAGCTTTACACAGGCAGATACCAGCTTTGTATGGAATAACATTGGCAAAATAAAAACATACAGCTACAAAATGGAAGGTAATCAGTTGGTAATTCACCCCATGGAAAGCGACCAACAATTTTATTTAGATAAAAAATAAAAAACAACTATGAAATTAAAATCAATAATCGTTTTGGCTTTGCTGCTCGGCAGTCTTCATACTGAGGCACAAAAAAAAGGCAAAGTAACAAAGCCGCAAATCACTGCTGGCGATGATTGGGAAACACCCATGACTAAAAAAAATAAAAATAAAGTAGAAAAAAATACAACCGCTACTAAAAACTCCAAGCGGCGTACAAGAAATTAAATACTGTAAAGTTACAAAATCAACTGCCTGTTTGTACATTAATGAAGCCAACTAAAAATTGGCTTCTTAATTTTTTATTCTTTTTGCTTTGTATCAATGATGATCGTTACCGGCCCATCATTCAGCAGCAAAACCTGCATATCTGCACCAAACTCACCCGTATAAATTTTCTTACCTAAATCATTTTCTAATTGCACAATCATTTTTTCATAAAGCGGTATGGCAATATCCGGTTTGCTGGCTTTAATGTAAGAAGGGCGGTTTCCTTTTTTTGTAGCAGCGTGCAAAGTAAACTGGCTTACCAATAAAATATCGCCATCAATATCTTTTACAGAAATGTTGGGTACGTTGTTTTCATCATCAAAAATGCGTAGGTTGATAATCTTGTTGCTTAACCACTCAATATCTTCATGGGTATCGCCATCTTCAATACCAACTAAAACAAGTAGGCCTGTTTTAATTTCCGATTTTGTTGTATTGCTGATGCATACACTTGCCTGCGAGACTCTTTGTATGATTACTCTCATGTGTACAAATATACCATCAACGGGTGTAGAAAAGCCTCCTAAGCATCAGAGAGTTTTCCGTGTATTATTTTCTGCCTGCCAAAAACAGCGCCAGTAAACCCAGTGGCAATGGTATCCACCAAAAGTCACTGAGCTCGGATAAATGGCTTGAATTTTTTCCGATCATGTACATAGCAACAGATGCTACAATACACAAAACACCAAGAATGTAGAAGAGACTTTTTTTGTTCATAACAGTTGGTTTTTCATAAATCTACTCAATACAATTTGTTTGTGCAATAGCAGTTTTCGTTTTCTTGCAATTATTAATCAAATCGGAATTGGGGCATTTGCTCAATTAATGCCGTAATCAGGATTCGGGCTGTGGAGCAAAGTAGAAATTGCTGTTTAAACAGTAAAAACAGGTAGAACCGCCTAAAATCAGGCAATTGGATTTTTATTGAAAATTCCAAGATTTTAAACAAACATTATATTAAAATGATGGGGAAAAGTGACCAAAGGCAATACCGGTTTGAGTATGCAAAATTATCCACCAATTTTGTCCACAGGTGTTAATATTTATAAGTTTGATTCTTCATCCAATACAAATATTTTCGTTGACTTGTTATTTACTAACCCAACAAATTAAGCCTCTTATATAATTATGGCAAAAAAATCACAACCTGCTAAGGGATTGCAGTTCTCCCGTCAGTTTACCAAAGACGAGGTAAGTCCTTTCGATATGTTTGAGTACGATTACCGTACTTCAGTTATTAAAAATCCAACCGGCGAAATTGTTTTCCAGATGGATAATGTAGAGGTTCCGAAACAGTGGAGCCAGATCGCTACAGATATTCTTGCGCAGAAATATTTTCGTAAAGCCGGTGTTCCAAAAGATGATGGAACAACCGGACGAGAAACAACCGTAAAGCAGGTTGCTCATCGCATGGCTCATTGCTGGCGTGTGTGGGGCGAACGCTACAATTATTTTGCAACGCTAAATGATGCGCTTATTTTTTATGATGAGTTGGTGTACTCTATTTTAAACCAGGCATGCGTACCAAACAGTCCGCAGTGGTTTAACACCGGTCTGCACGAAGTGTATGGCATTACCGGCAAACCACAGGGCCATTATTATGTTGATGCAAAAGACGGGCAGTTAAAAAAATCGGCCAATGCTTATGAGCGTCCTCAACCACACGCCTGTTTTATATTAAGTGTGAATGATGATCTGGTTAACGAAGGCGGTATCATGGATCTCTGGGTACGTGAAGCAAGAATCTTTAAATATGGTAGCGGCGTTGGTACCAACTTCAGCAGCATACGTGGCGAAGGCGAAAAATTAAGCGGTGGTGGTACATCAAGCGGCTTGATGAGTTTCTTAAAAATTGGCGACCGTGCAGCCGGTGCAATAAAAAGTGGTGGCACAACAAGAAGAGCAGCCAAAATGGTTTGTTTAGATCTTGATCACCCCGAAATTGAAAAATTCATCAACTGGAAAGTTGAAGAAGAAGATAAAGTGGCTGCGTTAATTGCTGCAGGTTACGCAAGCGATTACGAAGGCGAAGCTTACCGTACCGTTAGCGGACAAAACAGTAACAACTCCATCCGCATCCCAAATGAATTCTTCAATATTTTAGATGAAGATGGCGAATGGGAATTGAAAGGAAGAAGCGATGGCCGGGTAATGAAGAAAGTAAAAGCAAGAGAACTATGGGAAAAAATCACGTATGCCGCATGGCGTTGTGCTGATCCCGGTACACAATACGATTCAACTATCAACGAATGGCACACCTGTCCGGAAGGTGGTCCTATCAGGGCTTCTAACCCTTGCAGCGAATATATGTTCCTTGATAACACTGCCTGTAATTTGGCTAGTGTTAATCTTCGTCAATTCTTTGATGAAAGCGATAACTCATTTAACGTAGCTGGTTTTGAACATACCTGTCGCCTTTGGACAACCGTTCTGGAAATTTCTGTTTTAATGGCGCAGTTCCCTTCAAAAGAAGTTGCTCAATTAAGTTATGATTACAGAACATTAGGTTTAGGTTTTGCAAATCTTGGTTCTATGTTGATGGTAAGCGGCATTCCTTACGATAGCGAAGAAGCAAGAGGCATTGCAGGTGCCATTACCGCCATCATGACAGGTGTATCTTATAAAACATCTGCTGAGCTTGCAAGCTTTTTAGGTGCTTTTGATAAGTACGAAGAAAATAAAACACACATGCTGCGTGTAATGCGTAACCACCGTGCAGCAGCTTACGATGCCAACGATGCTTACGAAGGCATTCAGATAAAACCACAGGGTATCAATGCAAAATATTGTCCTGATTATTTATTGAAGGCTGCAATCAAAGCATGGGATGATGCAGTGCAAATGGGAGAGAAGTATGGCTACCGCAATGCACAAACAACGGTAATTGCGCCAACCGGTACCATTGGTTTGGTAATGGATTGCGATACCACCGGTGTTGAACCGGATTTTGCTTTGGTAAAATTTAAAAAATTAAGCGGTGGTGGTTATTTCAAAATAATTAACCAGAGTGTACCGCAGGCATTGCGTAATTTAAAATACAGCGAACCAGAAATTGAAGAGATCGTTTGCTATGCAAAAGGGCATGCTTCTTTAGATAAAGCTCCTTTCATCAACACAAAAACGTTGATGGAAAAAGGATTGTTGCAGGAAGATATTGATAAGCTGAACAATGTTTTAGGTGCAGCTTTCGAAATTGGTTTTGTTTTCAATGTATATACTTTGGGCGAAACCTGTTTGGAAAGATTAGGATTTACACCGGGACAATACCAGGATTTTGGATGGAGCCTGCTGGAAGCTTTAGGATATAGTGATGAAGAAATTGATGCGGCCAACATTTATATATGTGGTACCATGACGGTGGAAGGTGCCCCTTATTTAAAAGACGAACATCTTTCTGTTTTTGATTGCGCTAATAAATGCGGACAGATTGGCGAACGCTACATACATGCACACGGCCACATCCGTATGATGGGTGCAGCACAACCTTTCTTAAGTGGTGCAATTTCAAAAACCATCAACCTGCCAAACGAAGCAACCCAGGATGAAATTGCCGATTCATACAGACTTAGCTGGGAGCTTGGTTTAAAAGCCTGCGCTTTGTATCGTGACGGTTCTAAATTATCGCAACCATTAAGTAACAAAAGTGATAAGAAAAGTAGTTCGACAAAGCTCACTATGGATGAAACTGTTTCAGAAGAAACAGCAACTGCAATTGCCAAAGAAATTTCTACCATGGTTGATATGGGTAAACTAACCATTGACGACCTGCTGGATGAAATGAACAAGCGTGTACAAAACAGTGCCGACACCACTTTAAAACGCCAACTGGCTATGATTGTTGAGAGACGTGCATTACCAGCCAAGCGCCGCGGCTTTACACAAAAAGCAAAAATAAACGGGCAGGCATTGTTCCTGCGTACCGGCGAATACAACGATGGTACTTTAGGAGAAATATTTATAGATATGGCCAAAGAAGGTGCTACCATGCGTAGTATGCTTAATTGTTTTGCCATTGCCATTTCAATCGGCCTGCAATATGGTGTGCCTCTGGAAGAGTATGTAGAGAAATTTGTTTTCACACGCTTTGAACCAAGCGGCATGGTTGACCATCCGAATATCAAGAGCGCAACATCCATCATTGATTTCATTTTCCGTTCATTGGCGTATGAATATTTGGGCCGTAACGATCTGGTTCATGTACTGGATACACCCGAAGTGCAAAATCTCGGCAACGAAGAATGGGATGTAAATACACCAACCATTGGCGACCGCAAACCGGAGCTGAGTGAAGTAAGGGTAATGGGTGCAGCCAAGCCGGTAAGCACAACTGCAACTGCACAACACCGGACTGCCCATAAAAAAACAGAAGGTGGTATGGATGCCGTTAATGCAGCAGCCAAAAGCATGCAAAGCGATGCGCCGGCCTGCAACACTTGCGGACACATTACTGTACGTAGCGGCACTTGCTACAAGTGTTTGAATTGCGGTAACAGCATGGGCTGCAGTTAGGCCCCTCTAAATCTCCCCCGAGGGGAGACTTTTGAACAATTTGAATAAGCACGAACATAAAATGAACGCCACTCGGTTGAGTGGCGTTTTTATTTTTGTTGTCCCGGCATTTTATCGCTGTGCATCTTCGGTGGCGTCGCACTCTTGTGCGGTATATCTTTATTGGGCTTTTATCGAAGCGGAGAATAAGTTTATTTTTTATTCTTCTGGATATCTCTAATAATTAAATCCGATAAATCATTTATAAATTTATCTAATTCATTTTTGTCAATAAACTGATGATAAGGTTTTTGAATTACTAGAAAGGAGGGGTTATGTTTAATATTAATTGTATAATTTAATTTGTGAAAAATAAAAACTATTGAATATACAATATCAAATGATTTTAAACCATTGTGTTTAAAGTCTCCTAAATAATAATCAATTTCAAAACTACTTAATTCGGCAAGTACACGAGCATCTAGAAAATTTATTATAGTTGAATCTAAATCTTCAATTTTTTTAGATCTATTTGCAAGGGTAATCCCATTTGCTTTCAAGGAAATTTCTGATTCAAAAAACATTGTATTTATTTTGTCGAAATCCTTCAAAAGAAAATGACTTATTGGTCTGGCAACTTGTAACAGTACCGTTTTAATGCTCTCAGGTCCTTTTTTTTCTTTCAAAGAATTTTCAGAAATTATCTCCTTTTCAAGAATTGAAAATTTCTTCTCCCAATCCCCAGGCTCATTAATGCTTTCTCCTTTTGCAGCTTTAATTGAAATTTCATAACTCCAAATTAATTGCTCTGCTATATATTCTTTAAATGCTATGATATTTCCTGTATCTGCTTCATGCAAAGCAAATAGATAATTTTTTTTATCTCCTGTTTTAATAATTACCGGAGGATAACCATTTTTAATCAAGTGGTAATTCATTAAAAGCCTGGATATTCTCCCATTGCCATCGTCAAAGAGATGTATACAAACAAACCTGTAATGTAATTCTGCTGCAATTTCGCCAGGATGTAAGTCATTATTTTGAGAAGCTTCCTGATACCAAGTTAACAGGTCATTCATCAAAGCAGGCGTTTCAGCCGGAGAAGCATAATTAAATATCTCACCGTTTTGTAGCCTTACAGAATTCGGGAAAGATTTGTACTCACCAATCTTTATTAATCTTCTTGTTGCTTGGCCATCTGGAGTAATGGCTTCTTTATAAAATGGCTCTTTAAGAATTGCCTTATTAATTTCCCGGATTAAGTTTTCTGTTAAATCACGTTCTTTATCAAAGGCCAGATCTTCAATTAGCCTCAGGGCAACATCATGTCCTCTCATTTCCTCATACTCCCTGAATTCATGATTGCCTTTTGTCTCTCCAAAAATTAATAACAATTCAGTCTCTCCATAAGTCAGCGTATTACCTTCAATATGGTTGCTATTATAGTTCCATTCTAGCCGTAATTTCTTATCAAGCTTTTGTTGGTTTTCTGGGCTTAACGGCTGTAACTCAGCAAAGCTTTTTTTGAGAGATTCAATATGTTCAAGTAATTCTTTCACAACTCAAATATAAATCTAAAAGATTTACTTCTTCCTCACAAAATCTCTTAAATACCTGTAGGTATTGAAAGTGTCATTATAAAAGACCCCGCCCTTTGCCAATTAAAATAAAAGTTGCCTATCTTTTAATTCAATTTTTATTATTTTATTGAATTAAAGAATTCCTTCTTTCAATTTTTTATGTTTTTTGAATTATAAATTTCCTCACTTCTTCTTCACAAAATCCCTCAAATAACTGCAACTGTTATAAGCCTCTTTATAAAAAGCCGTGCTGCCATTTTCCTTTACAAACTGCGGGAAATATTTATTGTTTTTAAATAAAGGCCAGTACGCTTTATTAGCAATATCATATTGGTCCCAGTTGCTGCTGTACTCGCTGTATTGCGGTTGATGTACCTGCTTTTGTACACATTTAGCCATCATAAATAAACAGCGGGCTTTAAAGTTTTTATCTGTGCTTGCTTTCAGGGCCTTTTCAAAATAATCATGCGCCTTATAAACACCATAATATTCTTTTTGAAAACCGGTCGCATTAGCAGGAATATAATAGCCATCGCTTCCGCTGCGGTAATATTGTACCAACTCCCAGGTATGACCATAATACGTGATGTTGTACATGCCCATTGCCAGCTTGTAATAACTCTTTGCTGCTGTAGCAGGTTGTTTGGCCGCCTGTTCCAGCTTCATCATTTCCTGTGCAAAGGCAAGTTTGGTAGTGCTGAATCTTTTTTCAACCGCTAATTGTTCTTCACGATCATACAGCAGATCAGCAAAAGGATTTTTATTGATCACTTTTTTATCAGCTGATTTCTTAAACCAGTCAATGGCTTTTGCATAATCATATTCACGCAGGTAAGACGTACCGGCAAAATCAATCACTTCTTTTTTGGTGACTGAATTTTTACTGAATAGATAAGTTTCAAATTTGCTGGGTTGCTTTTTATCTATAAGTGCATACAAATTTTCTACATCTTTACTCATCAGCTTGTTTCTTAAATACTCAACGCCATTCAGCGATCCATAATAATCCTGCTTACCTTTCATCATCCAGTCGGCATTGCCAATGCATAAGGTTTCTTTTGCCAGGTCACCTTGCTGGTGATAACGCTTTGCCAAAACCTCACTCAAAACATTTCGGTAAATACTGCGCCATTGCTGCACCTGCCAGTAATTAAGGGTTTCAGCCTTTTCCAATTTTACCTTTTCTTCCAACCATTGCAAAGAAGGCAATAGTTGTTCTTCAAAAGCAGCATCAATTTTTTCTTTTTCATTAATGGTTACCAAAAGATTGGTTAATGCCCATTGATCTTTCACTTTTTGTGTAAGCGACATTTTTTGCGAAGCGGCTAAATAACTTTTTGCTTTTGTGTAATCACGGGTCATATAGGCTGCGTAAGCTGCAGCGGTTTCAAACAGACCGGCATTGGTTACGGGTTTTGTTTGTGCAGCATTGTCTAAAAAAGATGCCAGGGCTATTACTTCTTGTTCATTTGCTTTCATCACGCTGTCACGGCTTTCATCTTCCCAGGTAAAATAAAACGCTTTGCCTCCCGGTACTTTCTGCAACGAAGGGCTAAGGTATTTTTCTTCTAACTTATTTATTTCCCGTACAACTAAAACTTCCAGTTCTTCGCTCGATGGGTTAAGCTTCAATATCTCTTTCATATCGGTCAGGTTATCGTAGCTGCTGCTTAATGCAAACAGCGAAAGCATGGCTGCTTTTTCTTTATCGTTTTTACACAAGGCCAGGTAATCTTTTTTATCAGCTTTTGAATCTACACTCCAGTTAAACCCCAGGAAATTAGAAACACGTTTAGCGGTACTGGCGGCAAAAACTTTACTGAAAAGATAAGCGGCTTCTTTTTGTTGACCGCTGTGAAATAAAGCACCTGCCTTTAATGCAAGGCATAGCGGTTGTAAAACGCTGCTGCTGGTAGTTTTTGCTGCATACTCATTGTACCAGTTAATTACATCGGCATACCGCTCGCTGTAATGAGCCAGCCGTAAAAATTGGTAACTGTATTTAAGTTTAAAAAAATCTTTTTTTGCAACTGTATATAATTGCTGTCCGCTTTTTATAAGCTTGGCCATTTTAATACTATCTCTTGCAGGTGCCTGCCAGTCACCTTCGTTGCCAATAACATACGGCTCTACCTGTTTTGCATACATAATATAACCCAACGCCTCTAAGTCTTTGCTCTGCATGAAATAGGCCGTCATGCTGTTTTGCTTTACTGAGTCGGGTATTTTTAAGGGTTGATTTTTTTCAAGATTGAAATAAAGATTGTTCAGGTCTTTCCATGCAAACTTATTAACCAGTTTTTTTGCGTCTTCTTTTTTTACAGATGGCCCGCAGTATGATGTCCACTCATCTGCCAATACATCTGCTACCTGGGTTGGCTCCGCAGCATCGTAAAAAGCCTGGTAGCCCACATAATAAAAAGGGCGGTAACCTTTTGCATCGGGCAGGTTCTGATGAAAAAAAGAAGTATAATAATCATACGGATCGGCATCAGGGCCGCAACCGATTATATTTTGAGGAAACGAAACAATGGCTATGCTAATACAGACTCCTATAAATGCTTTCCAGTTCATGCGTGGTATATTTATTTAAAATTACAGAATCCAAGTGGTAGAGGGATACCCGCAAGGGGGTATTTTTCAGGTGCGTGCCAATTTCATCGGCTGCGGCAAGTACTTCTTTGATATCGCTTTGTTCGTCCCGTATCATATCACCCTTGCGCAAATCATATCCCTCCAATAAAGTATCTTTTAAAACAAGGTAACGGTTACCGGTTTTATTGCAGAAAGAACTGCTGAAAACATCTTCCGGCAGGCCTTGTATCAAACCTGTGTAAATATTGTTACGGTATAAAACTTTCCAATCGAACAAAGGGAAAGCAACATCCAAAGGCAATGGATAAATAGAAAGATTACCAATATACTTTTTTAATTCTGCTGTTTCTAAAATTGAGTTTTTGGTTGCCGGGTCTTTTAAGTTGCCCATATTGTAGCACATCAGCATACCCCGGTCAACAGGTGGTACGCCGGTTTTAGCAAGAAATTTAATTTGGTGCAGACGGATGGTAGCTGAGAGTTTGTAGTTTGTGGTTTGTCCACCGGGTCCTGCGGATAGTTTGATGTTATTGAGAAGCTGGAAGTATTTTTCTTTGCTTGTTTGCGTCCAGTCGCAGTCAATTTGTATTTCAGAAATGGAGTCAAAGTTATTTGACTGTTTAATCTCTGCAATCAAACTATAAATATTTTTTGCTAATTCAGCAATTTGCGACGAATCAATTTTTTGAATACACTCATTGGTAATAAAAACAACTGGAATAATTCTTATGCCCCCTTGCAGCTTGTAGCTTATGGCTTGCAGTTTTGCTACAGGCTTAGGCTGCCGGCTTTCTTCATCCCAATCCACATCAAAAAATTTAAGGTAGATGGTTTTTACCTGCAGGCTATCTAATTTTTGTTTTTCAAAATCGGTAAGATTTAAAACAGATTTCCAATAATAAAATGCACGCTCAATTTGCCTGGATTCTCTTTTTTCTTTGCAGGATATAATACCGAATAGCAAAATAACGATCAACTTTAAAAAAAGAGAGTTGCAGGTTGATAAATTTTGAGACTTTGATAAAATCATATTTTCAAAAATAGGGCTTTAGTGAAACCTGTGAGTAAGAAAGTATAAAGAAACAAAATACCTTGTACTGGTATTACCATCTAGCTTTAATAACTGAAATTGGATAAATAAAATATTGCTGGCGGCGGTAAAGTTGCAGGGAAGCTTTGCAATTGATTTGATTCGTTGGTGGAATTAATTTTGATTAGTCCCGTGTGGGATGATAGATTGGTAGAAAACAATAACAACATAAATAAATGCCGTAGGCATGATAGGAAATCGCTGCGGTCTTTCGTGCCTATGGCGCTTTTGCCAGATGTTTTAATCTTTCTACCAATCTTTTGTCTCTACGAGACATTAAGCGATCAATACATGCTACGGATTAATTCATTGCCCCAACCATTCTTTAAATCCATTCACCCGTTCACGGCTCACAACCGTTTCAGCAGTTGTTGCAGGCGAAATCTCTAACTTTAATCTTCCGCCAAGCCAGGTATGTACTTTTTTTATGGCTTCAATATTTACCATCAGGTGCCGGTTAATGCGGTAAAATTTATTGGGCTGTAATTGTTCTTCCAGTTGCGAAAGGTTAATCTCAAGCAGATGTTTGTTGTTATTAAAATCTACTGCAAAGCAAAGTTTTCCATCGGCATAACAAAAAGCCGTGGCTTCGGTTTTTATAAAGCTTAGTAGCTGCCCACGCTTTACCAGCAGCCGTTCTTTGTATTTAGTGGTATTCATATCAGCCAGCATTTTCATCAGCTTGTCGGGGTAATCATTGGGTTTTTTATGGTAGAGCTGGTAGTATTTATCAACGGCCATTCTAAGCTCGTTTTCATCAAGGGGTTTCAATAAATAATCAATGCTGTTTACTTTAAAAGCTTTTAAAGTGTACTGGTCAAAAGCAGTGGTAAAAATTACAGGTGTTTTTATCTTTACATGCGAAAAAATATCAAAACTTAAACCGTCAGCCAATTGAATGTCCATAAAAATCAGGTCGGGCTGTGCTGCCATTTTAAAGTACGCCACGGCGGTTGCAACACTGTCTAATTTTTCTATTATTTCAATCTCATCGTTGATGGTTTGCAGCAGTTTTCCCAGCCGGTTGGCGGCAGGTGTTTCATCTTCTATTATTATTACCTTCATGCTAGTTTTGGTATTAGCGGAATGGAAACCGTAAAACTGTCGCCGCTCTCATCCACTATCACTTCATCGTTACTAAATAATTTATATCGGTTGCGTATGTTTTGTAAACCAATGCCCGTTGATTCTATCAGTTGATTTTTTACCTGCAGGTTGTTGCTTACCACTAAATGACCGTTCTCTGCAAACACTTTTATTTTAAGCGGTTTGGCTGCCGAAACAACATTATGTTTGATGGCATTTTCCATCAGCAGTTGAAGCGACAGCGGTACTATCTGCTGTTTTAATTTTTCTTCAGGTACATCAATATCAATATCCAGATTATCGCCAAAGCGGGTTTTTAATAAAAAGCCATAAGCCTTCAATACATCGAGCTCATCTTTTAATGGTATTGTTTTCTCATCCTGTACTTCTAAAATATGCCTGTAAACTTTCGACATTTGTTGCACAAATTCAATAGCCTGATCCGGTGTATCGGGAATTATTGCCGAGAGCGTATTAAGATTATTAAAAAGAAAATGTGGATTAACCTGTGTTTTAAGCGCATCCAGTTGGGCTTTCAGGCTTTCCCGTTTCAGTGTTTCTTTTTCTTCCACTGATTTTTTAAGCTCATTCATAAAGTAAATACTTTCATAAATGGCAATGATCATAATGGTACAGAATATGGCAGCCGAATTGGAACTGATGAAAGTATCAGTCTTAAAATGTCCTCCATAATTATCCTTAAAAATAAAGTCATCCATTATCCAGCCAATAAGGTTATTGCCAATTATAGTAAACAGGAACATGCTTACCGACTGGTGTGTTAATCGCTTACGCACATCTTTAAATAAAGGAAATTTGGTTCGGCTCCAGATCATGATCCACCTGTCGCCGGCCCACAAAGGAATAGTGATTACCAGGGTGGTTAAAAATTTATCCCATCCAAAATAAGGAACCCGGTCAAAGCGGCAACCCAGAAAAACAATAGGTACAATAAGGCTTAAAACCGGTATAGTGAATAGTATCAGCGGCCCATCATTAAAACCTATTTTACAATTGGTAAGCCTCATATAGTAAAGATATAAAAACCGGCAGGTTATCCATATATTTTATACAGATAAACAACTACCGGTTGGTTTTGATTTTTTTTTGTGAGCCTTAGTTGCTGCGGCTGTTGAATGATTCAACAGCAGCTTTCAATTGGGTAATATCATTTTGAGCTGCTTTTGCCTTTTCAATGGCAGGTGCATATCCGGCAAAACTGTTAGTTACAACATCATTTAAATTTTTCTTTGAAACCAGTTTCAGTTGCTGGCTCTTGTTTTCGTAAATAAAATAATCTCCGGGTTTGCCTTCGGTACCGCTTAAAAAGAATACTTCGTTGCCTACCGTTGTTGGTTTAGAAGAAGCGTCACTTGCTTTTTGTAAAAAAGTTAATTCACCGTTACAAACCACTTTAAAAAAGTCGCCTTTTAGGCAGGTAAAAGTACTGGCATCAATTTCAGCGCCTGAAATATCGGCACCATTGTATTTTTTTTCTTTACCGTTAACCAGTAAAGTTACCGATGCATCTTTACGGATATTGTCTTTAATAAAACCGGTTACTATTGTGTTATCGGCCAAAGTAACTTTTCCTTTTGTGAATCCTTTAGGTGCTTCCTGGGCATTTGTTTGTAAAAAAAGCAGGCTTAATGCAACTGCTGGTAAAAGTTTTAAAATTTTCATGACTGTAGTTTTTAGAATTGATAAATTATTATTGAGTTTAAAATTTCGATACCCAATAATAATATTGATTTGGGTTTGCTGCAATCAAAAAGGAGTGAGTTGCAGAAAAGCCGGAATGAATTGCAGGAAACGGGCTAAACCTAAACGGATATACCGATATTGGCCTCTATTTTTCGGGTACCTGATAACCGCCAACACCGTATCCTTTATCTTTGTTTTATGACTTCACAATTTTTTACCTACGATAAAAATAAAGTAATACAGGCATTGCGCTATCATTTTATAACCCGCCGGGAAATAAAAGTGATGATGATACTGGTAAATGTATTTGCCCTGCTATCGGCCGGATTGTTTTTTTTTAAAAAGATTTCTCCCTTTGCCTTTTTAATAAGTTCGTTGCTGTGGTTTACACTGATGATCATATTCTGGTTTGCAATGCCATACATGGTTTACCGAAAAGCTGAAACTTTTAAGGATCGCTTTAAAGCAATTTTAGCTGATGATGTTTTCCGGATTGAAAATGACAGAGGCGGCAGAAGCTGGAACTGGAGCGAATTCAGTACCTGGATTGAGAGTCCGCACTTTTTTCATCTGTATTTTAACAGCCGCTCATTTTTTATTGTACCCAAAGATGCTTTTGAAGGAGATGATGTGCATGAGGCGAGGAAGATATTGAAAGCGAAAATCGTGAAAACGTGAGGCGTCAAACGCGAAATCGTCAGATGTGAAGCGTGAATGGTGAAACGTGAGTTGATAGAGTTAATAGGGTGCAAAACTCACGACTGACAACTCACATCTCACGATCACAGTTTCTTCTCCATCACCAAATGCGGAATGGTTACTTCTGTAAATTTATCTCCTACAGGCTTATAACCCAGCTTTTCGTAAAAACCTACAGCCGTTTCCCTGG